>JAICTW010000822.1 GCA_025936195.1 Flavisolibacter sp. | reverse complement strand
TTGTCGTATAGTCAGTTCCATTGCAAATGCGGTGATTTCAACAGGCAAAGGAAATTTTCCCAGATGCTCCACTTGTTTTGAACTGTCAACAATAACAATGAATTGTTTAGAATTAAATGCCAGTATTTTTTCTCTCAGCAAAGCGCCGCCGCCACCTTTGATCAGATTCAAGTTCTTATCCACTTCATCGGCACCATCAATATAAATATCAATGGTATTTACCTCGGAAAAAGGGATCAGCTTAATGCCTGCAGCTTTCGCCATTTCTTCCGAACGCAGGGAACTGGCCACGGCTTTTATGCTAAGCCCTTGTTGCAGTTTTTTGCCAATAGCTTCAATAGCAAATGCCGATGTTGAGCCGGTGCCGATACCCACCATCATTCCGTTTTGAATGTATTGTACAGCAGCTTCTGCTGCCAGTTGTTTTGCTTTCATAACAAACCTTCCAGAAACGTTTTTGTGGTTTCAAAATTTTTATGCCGGTAACTTTCAATACCCAGCTTTGCTGCGGCATCTACCAGTATGCTGCGGTCGTCAAAATAAACACATTGATGCGATTGAGCCTGTGCTATACCCATAGCCAGTTTAAATATACCCGGATCGGGTTTGCGCATGCCTACTTCGCAGGAAGAAACAAAAGCATCGAAACAATTATGAAGACCAAATTTTTTGATGCGGTATTCATTTAGTTCACGTCCTTCATTGTTGATGGAAATAAAACGAAAACGTTCTGCATGTTTTCTTTTGAATTCACTAAGCCATTGCAGCATGTCTGGCAAGGCTACTGATTGTGCGAACATAAAATCAATAAACTCTTCTTTGGTAAAGCTGAGGGAACGATAGAATAGAACGGTGTTCAAATATTCATCGAGTGTAATGCTGCCGATCTCGTACACATTAAAAATGAATTCGTGCAGGTAATTCATTTCATTGTAATCGAAGCCGAATTTTTTAGCGGCTGCCTGTCTCGATTCGTGTCCCCACCCATTGGAAAGAAGCACACCGCCAATGTCGAAGAACAGAATTTTTTCAAAACAAGATTGCATGATGGATAAATAAGTTGCGAAGGTATCAAGGATTGTGGTTTTGTTGGAAATGTCTCTTGTTTCCTCAAATCTCTAGTATGTTCTCATTGTTTACCTTTGTCATTCTTCATGACACGATGGAAAGGCGAACAGGTAAGAGAATATTTTCTCCAGCAAAAGGCGCTGTTTCATAGAAACTACAGACTCTTTATGGTGGGACAAACCCTATCGCTGATTGGGACCTGGATTCAGCGTATGGCCATGATGTGGCTTGTCTATCAACTTACACATTCTGCTTTTCTATTGGGACTTGTTGGCTTTTGCGAACAGGTGCCGATTTTTATCATCGCTCCATTTGCAGGTGTTTATGCCGATCATTGGGATAAACACAAGGCGCTTTGCCGCATCGAAGCCTTTGCCATGATACAGGCTTTGCTCCTGGGCTTGTTAACTATTTTCAATTTGGTTCAAATATGGCATGTGATCATCCTGAGTCTTTGTCTTGGTGTTATCAATGCATTTGA
>JAICTW010000185.1 GCA_025936195.1 Flavisolibacter sp. | reverse complement strand
GTAAATGCTGGAACAGTTATGACTTCACCATCGGCGGTTGCTGCTAATGCACGATCGGATCCTGCTAATACAATTTTATAATAAGGGCCGCCTAAATATCCGCCTGCGCCAGGTACGGCTGTAATGGTCCATCTCTGATGGGGGCGCATCATATAATCACCTGTCCTTACACCAATATTTCCGTCTGGCCAGCTTTTAATTACATCCGCTAATGTCTGTGAGGGAACAGGTTTTACGGGTTCGTCATTATTGCGATTAAACCGCATGCCGCCTGGCATTCGTACAAAATCAACTGCCAGCTCCAGCGCATATCCTCTCCGCTCAGATTCAATTTCATAGGTACCCTCTTTGAAAATTTCACCTGCAACAGGCCAGTCGTTTTTCCAGAGTAATGGGCGGATGCCTAATACGCTCCTGCCACTCTGGTCTAAATCTGCTTCATAGTGGCAGGACATTTTCTCAACTCCATCCTCAAGAACCATACGTCCGAAATGCCCCGGTCCTACAAGCCTGCCACTTGCTGCGAGTACCATTTTGCCGCCACCTTTCAGCATGTCCCTTCCCATATTATCGAGATAAGGACCCGTTACTTTCCGGGAGCGTCCAACAACAATATTATAGGTGGAATTGGCGCCATCGCAGCAGGTTCCATGTGTACCCAATAAATAATACCATCCATTACGATAGATCAAATCTGTCGCTTCGCAATCAATGGCTATATTGATTGGTTTATTTCCTTCCGCACGTTTGCCTGTTTTAGGATCCAGTTCTACCAAACGAATGAAACCGAAATAGGTGCCGTAGGATAACCACAACCGACCATCGGTTGGATCTAAAAGAAGTCCCGGATCAATGGCATCGTTGTCTTCCACGCCATTGGACGAAGCGACTACTACAGCTTCCGAATATTTAAAATCGGGGGATTTTGGGTCAAGCGTTTTATTCCACATGGTCAGTATTCTTCCGTTATGCCCGCCTCCCAGTCCGCCACCGGTTGCACCATAGGCTATGAGGTAACGATCACCAATTTTCACCACGTCAGGAGCAGCGCCGCCACCGGGTCTTACTGCGCCGCCATTCCAGGTCCAGCCATCTTCAGATATGAGTCCGCCACCTCCGGTGCCGAACGTATAATACTTTCCATCGCTTTCCATGATTGTTGAGGGATCATGTATAAAGGGTTTTCCAACCTGCGCCGTTGTGGCTTTGACTAAGCATATCGATAAGAGAACCACTAATCCTATTTTGATTCTTCGTTTCATACTAATTCCATGGAGATTTTAAAATGGTGAGAAACTAACTTCATTCGTAAGTGATGGTGAGATTTTTCACTGGTTGTCCTTTTTCATCGAGAAACCGCAAACAGAAATCACTCATTCCGGGGCCATTGATCACTGCTCCGCGAATGATATTTTTTCCTTTGTTCAGTGTTAAGCGATCCGACACCACATCATCCATTACCATGCGCCGGTCTCCGGAGAGTATGGCGGCTTCCGTTCCGTTTAGCCACCACATGGATGCTGAATTGGATCCTACTGCCATTCTTAAATCTTTCATTTCCTTAGGACTGTTTACGACGGTCACCGCCCAAAAAAGAACACCGTATACCGGTTTATTTAAGCCATAAGCAAAACGAAAAAGTTTGACATTGAAATTCTTGCTGTCCAATGCATGCCAGGTTAGCTCCTGCTCTCCAACTTTTACCTTATCTCCATTTTTGGGAACTACCGTAAACTGGTTTGGAAAATACAAGGTGTCAAAAGCTTTCCGGATATAACTGTCTGTAAAAACGGTATTCGTGCGGTTGGGCTTACTGATTGGTTCCAAGAGCAACCAACGTTGAATGAATCCCTGGGCGTCGGGAGCCTTTGGCTTTGTTGTGGCCGGAGAAAAATAAGACGCGAGGGTCCGTGTAGTATCGCTTTTGGGAGAAGCACTTGTTTTGCTCTTTGCTGTAGCGGAACATCCCTGTATTCCTGATCCCAACAAAACGACAAAGCCCCAGAAAAATATTGTGCATTTGCTGTTCATAGCAGATCCTTAAATTGTTTACACTTGTTGTTTTTAAAAGACGGTATTTCCCTTCCTGTCGCACCCGGAAGCTGGTAACGAAACATCAATATACATGTTTTGTCTCTCAGCGAAACTATTCTCACACGATGTTGCATTCATCGCTTCAGTTTCTTATACCATGGCTTCTTAACGGCTTCGATAGTAGATTTTCATTGCCCTCTCGTCAGGCGATGAATTATCGTTTACTGAATCCTTAGACCAAAGAACGTTAAGAATAGCTGTACGTATCCGCTTCAAAACTATAAGACCGTTAAGTGATGCAGCAGCTGATTTGTTGAAATTTATACAACAAATGTTTGTGGGCCATAATCAAAAAGAAAGAAGATGCCGCCCGGACCGGAAGCTTGAGGGAGATGATTGTCCGTTACGACAGGATTTTAAATATTGATTAGTGATTAAACTTTGTTTCGATAGACCTGAGTCGCAGACCCAGGCCAACAGTTGAAGATTTTAAAGAAAGATTACGGATAGCTGGTGGCAGTAAGTTAATGAAAAGATGGGCAGCCTTTGGGTAATAATGCAAATAACAAAAGGACTATTATGCAATAGCCCTTTTGTAAAAACGTATCCAATTTTTATTGTAATAGCTTCGAGAAGGTTATATGAGCATTTTCATTAGGATTGATGCTGTCTATATAAATAGTAGTCAGCGTCTTTTTACTAATGAAATAATTCTCATTCAAACTAGTCAGCGGCAGGTCGGTACCAATAGTCATAGTAAAGCCGTAAGGACTGCTGCCATATACCGGGAGGCCATAATAGAATATTGCATCCTGGTAGTGCCAGTAGCCGATGGTTTGAATGCCTTTGTCATCAGTCGCTGTCATGCTGCCGTCAGCATTGAATGTGAAAACATATTGGGCAAATTGTGAAGTGTTGTTGTCTTTGCCCTGTACGAAAGAAGTGAGTTTCCAATGACCTACCGTAATAATGTCTCCAACCGCAAGTTGGGAAGCAGTGGTATCGGCTGGTGCAAGTGAAGGATCCGTTGGCGGCGCAATAGCGCCTCCACCACCTTTACCTCCACCACCTGTACCACCACCCCCGGTGCCACCTTTGCTGGTACTTGTTGCGTCGACAGGCAGGTTTTTAAAAGTCTCGTTTTTCTGACAGCTTTGTAAGACGATGAGGGATGCACTCATAAACAGAAGCAGTGCTGAAGCTAAATTCTTTTTCAAGTTAATTGGTTTAATTAGGTTTATAATTAAGCTAACAAATAGTAGTCAACAGCAAAACCAAAAACATAACCAATACGAACCATATTTTTTTGGTTCAAAGAGTAGAAGTTGTTATTCCCCTGCGCATTTCCCCAACGGTTTTAATCAGGTCTTCAAAAGTCTTTATGTGCGGCTGATACGGTAATCGTTCAGCAACAAGATGGAAGTCGCTGAAGCTATAATCCGCTATCCTCTATACACCTATTCGATAAAAGAATTTTTTGAAAAGGGTAACAGTTTGTTTAAGTAACCGAATTACAAATTCATAATAGCAGCTACAGAAATTTATTTTCAGTATTGATATAAGCTGTTGCTCATGGTGGCGTCTCCGCCAACGTGTTTAATTTTTATAATGACAAAGCCATGGATATTTTAAATCTCCTGTTTCATAAAAAGAGGCTGATGACCAAATGTATTCTTCAGGTACCTGAGAAAGATTCCAGTGAGGCTGACATGGATTGTAATGAATGTAATTGAGCTTTTGTAAAAGGAAGCTTTCATTCCAGCACTCTTTTACTCTTGAATCTCTTTCCCAAAACTGGTATTTGCGATCAGAATCATTGACGAGATATTCATTCAGTAATTTCTTGTTATCGCTTAAATGCTTTTTGAATTCGTGTGCGGTAAAACTTAAGAGGGCAGCCTGAACTTCTTGTCTTGCATAGCCATCATTGATTTTCCAGACAAGATGAATATGATTGGGCATGATCACAAATGCATTCACTTTACACCTTCCTTCTTTGCTTAACCATGCTAATGAATCCAAAATGATTTGCTTGAATTTGTCATTGGCAAGCAAATGTTGCCAGCGAAGAATGGTTGTGGTTAAAAATTCGGTGTGATGAGAAATGGGCTGCACACGGATAAAGATATTTGAAGGACAGCATTAAATCAACTACTGCTTATAATTGGACGAGATGCAAACGTTTACGTCCTGGGCGAAATACTTATCGATTGACAGATGCTAATGTTGGCGTCCCCGCCAACGTTGTTTTTTTGGTGATTTGTCTCGTTGGCGGGGACGCCAACAAGGGCTCTAGCTACAGAAAATTATTTTCAGTATTGATATCAGCTGCCTATTTTTTTATCAGATAGTTAATGTAAAATTGAAACGTCCTGTTTTTTCCAATAGTACCTTTCGACTGAGAAGGAAACTCCGGATCGAAGTATTTACTTTCAAAATTGACATTGGACATGCCATATGTAAATCTTGCACCTGCCTCAAATCGTTGAACAGTCCAGGAAACATCACCCACTAATCCAAAATCGAAATTGGAGTAATCAATGCTTGAATTATTTTTCTTTTCTCCTCCTAAAAAATATTGGGCTTTTACCAAATAAGAAACTGATGGCCCGGCACCTAGCTTCAAATGACTATCTACTCTAAAATGGAATAAAACAGGCAGTTCGATGTAATGGAAGTTATAAGAGTACCCTTTGTAGTAACTATCAATAAAAAAACTCCGGATATGTGTTGTGTCTCTTAATCCCTTTCTTGTGTAAAGCAAATCTGCTTCCAAAGTAAATACCCGATTTAAATTATACTCAGCACCGCCTCCAAGCTGAAAACCCAATTTCAAAATTTGATTGTCGGGCTGATAATAGAAAACATCAGGAGTGGGAGGTTTGACTTTTGATAAAGTAAAACCTAGCTTAGGTTTGAATACAAACTGCGCTTCGCCAACAAAATAAACTGGCAGACACAAAAACAGGAATAAAACTTTCTTCATAAAATTTGCCGATAATTATTTGAATGATCCTGAAAGAAATTGTAACAGTGTTTTCTATCTATTTAACAAACACCACACCTTCATAAAATATACCTAAGAAAATTGTCCTGTTGCTTCCAACATTTTTATAACCGGTGGGATTTCCACTGCTATCGAATAAAGCAGTTTTCATAAATTTTGAAATTCCATAATCATACCCTGCATAAACTCCCAATTGCTTAAATAGTTTATACTCTGTTCCAATCATAGCACCGAAATCAAATTTGTGATAATAATCGGGTGAGGTTGATCCTCCATCTTTCAATTTATTTCGCCCCGCTAATAAATAACTTAACTGAGGGCCAAGAAAGAAATGCCACCGGTCTTTTAGCGAATAGCCCACCAAAACAGGCAAGGATAAATAATGCAAGTTAATTGACGACTTATCTCTAATGAGTGTTCCGAAAAGGTCGTAATAAACTCCTTCGTATTTGTAACCCTTGTGAGAATATACCAAGCCCGTTTGGCAGAAGATGTTCTTTTTTAAAGGAATGTCTATCGTCATTCCTCCGTTGGGCCCAGGTTCCCTATCAAATGGTTTATTGCCATTGATGACGACATTTGAAGAATTATAGCCTGCCTCCAATTTGTAATTTATCTTTTGGGCAAACGAAGTGATAACAAAAATTAAAAACAGAAGAATAAGCAAAGACGTTCTCTTGTTCATATTGGAAGTGAAAGATTTTGAAATAGGCTCGCTAATATATAGGAAAAAAAATCCGGAATCAATGATCTGTATGGTTTAATTAAGGGTTGTGGTATTTGCCAAAAGTTTTGAATGACTATGATGCAACAGACGCTCAATACATGGGCGAATTCCTGGTTCTTTGGTCATTTGTCTCGTTGGCGCTGGACGCCAACAAGGGCTGTAGTTTGTGTAGTTTCGGCTTATCCGTTTTCTAAATGATACTGTTTCTGGATTTGCTGTAACAATAGTAATGCCTTTTTCTTCCCTTCTTTGAACAGATAGGTATGGTACCGTGATATAAGCTGAAACGTGTATAGCTTACTATAATATTCATCAAGTGTTTGCTTATCTGTCGTT
>JAICTW010000238.1 GCA_025936195.1 Flavisolibacter sp. | reverse complement strand
TCTTTTGGTGAACTTAAGGATGGATCTGTAACAATAATTTTTTTATAGAAATGATCTTCGTCCATCCAGCGGTGAATTTCATATTGTGTGTCGCCGATGATTTTTATTTCATCATGCACCAGATGCTCTTCTGCATAATGAACGTTCAGGTAATCAAACAAAACAGTTCCTCTTGGCTTCAAACTTTTTGCAATTGTTCTGATTGCATCATCATGCTCACGCCTTGTAGCAAAATATCCGAAGGACGTAAAGAAGTTGAAAGCGTAATCAAAATAATTGATCCACATCGGCAGCCGCATATCGTGCTGATAAAAATGCAGGTTCTCTTTTTGAAACTGATTAGCGTAGGCAATGCTGTCAAACGAAAGATCAATACCGGTAACGTCAAAGCCCTGTGCTGCTAAAAATTTACTGTGCCTTCCTCTACCGCAGGCCACATCTAACATTAAACTGTCCGGAGAAGGTTTTAGATAGTTTAATAGGCGAAGAATAAATTTCTGCGCTTCCTTTTCGTCGTGTTCAAAGTAGAGCTTATGATAAAAAATAGAATTGAACCATGCTTTGTACCATTCTTTTTCTGCCATTGCCGAATTTTTACAAAAGTAAAGCTGTGGCAATTATAAGTTGAAACCCTTAAGCCGTAATACCTTATTTTTGCCGTCCCGAAAAAATCCTGAATAAATAATTACTGTGGCGCTGATCAAGAGCATATCCGGAATACGTGGTACCATTGGTGGAATTCCTGGCGAATCATTAACCGCTATTGATGTTGTGAAGTTCACTGCTTCGTTTGGAAATATTATTGCTGAACGAAGAGAAGACAAATCACAGCCGGCGAAGATCGTTGTGGGCCGTGATGGACGCATTAGTGGTGAAATGGTGAGCCAATTGGTGATCAATACGCTGGTTAGTTTAGGAGTCAATGTTGTTGACCTTGGATTGTCCACTACTCCAACTGTAGAAATTGCAACGAAAAATGAGAATGCTGATGGCGGCATCATCATTACAGCCAGCCATAATCCAAAAGAATGGAATGCGCTGAAGCTTTTAAATAAAGAAGGTGAATTCATTGACGCAGAAGTTGGGGGCGAAGTATTGAATCGTGCACAAACAGAAGCCCTGGGCTTTGCAATAGTAGATAAATTGGGGACGGTTACAAAGGACGACAGCTATTTGCAAAGGCATATTGATCTTGTGCTGCATCATTCTCTCGTCAATAAAGAAGCAATAGAGAAAAAAGAACTGAAAGTTGTTGTTGACTGCATTAACTCTTCAGGTGCATTGGTTGTTCCGCAATTGCTGAAAGAACTTGGCGTGGCAGAAGTTATTGTTTTGAACGGTGAAGTGAACGGAAAATTTGCGCACAATCCGGAGCCATTGCCTGAACATCTTACCTCATTGAGTAATGAAGTGGTGAAGCAAAATGCTCATTTGGGAATTGCGGTTGACCCCGATGTGGACCGCCTTTGCTTTGTGTGCGAAGACGGCAGCATGTTTGGCGAAGAATTTACCCTGGTGGCGGTTGCCGATTATATACTGAGTAATAAAGTAGGGAACACTGTCAGCAATATGAGCAGCACCAAGGCATTAAAGGAGATCACACAAAAACATGGGGGTGAACATTTTCCTTCTGCTGTTGGAGAAGTGAACGTGGTGAAGAAGATGAAAGAAGTGAATGCAGTGATCGGTGGTGAAGGCAACGGAGGCATTATTGTTCCCGATTTTCATTACGGACGTGATGCATTGATCGGTATTGCTTTATTCCTTTCGCATTTTGCGAATTATAAAAAGAGTTTGAAATCGTTTCGCAGGAACTACCCTGACTATTTTATCTCCAAAAACAAAATGGAATTGGAGAATGGCCTCGATGTAAGATCCATTTTTGAAAAAATCAAAAAGAAATACAAGAACAATCCTATCAATACCGAAGATGGTTTGAAAATTGAGTTTGATACCGACTGGGTGCATCTCCGAACTTCAAATACAGAGCCCATCATTCGCATTTACGCGGAAAGCAGTTTTGAAACTACAGCCAACAATATTGCTAAGAGATTAATGCAGGATATTAAAGAGTGCAGTAGTTAGACCCCTTGAAAGGAAAGCTTAGGCTTAAGAGACTTTACTGATTTCAATTATTCTTTTGAGCGATTAGTGCTTTGCTGATGTATCTATCTTCATTACTATTTTTGGCTTCTCTTGCAAGTTTACCATGAGTTTAACGAGGAGTACTCTTCAGCCTTGAGTAATCCTATTGAGTAGGGAATTATCATTAGAAATTCCATCACTCGCAAATAATTCGTTTTTTTGTAGTCCAATTATGATACAGGTAGAAAAAAGTAAAACAAGCACAAACCTGAGTTCCGCTAACGGAACACAAGGGACCGATACCCGCATCTATTTCGATAACGCAGCTACTACCTCTTTGGATAAGGAAGTATTGGATGCTATGATGCCTTATTTGACTGAGCATTTCGGCAATCCTTCTTCCATTTATTCTTACGGAAGAGAAACGAGATTGGCAGTTGAAAATGCAAGAAAAACAGTGGCTAAAATCTTAGGTGTAAGGCCCGGAACCATTTTCTTTACCAGTGGAGGAACGGAAAGCGATAATACAGCCATCGAAGCTTCTATCCGCGATTTGGGTTGCACGCATGTAATTACGTCTCCAATAGAGCATCATGCGGTTTTACATACGGTTGATTATTATTCGGAGGACCGGAATATAACGACCAGCTTTGTTGCATTGAAGGAAGACGGGCATATTGATCTTCAGAATTTAGAAGACCAGTTGGCGCAATACAGCAGTGCGGGAAAAAAATGTTTGGTTACGCTTATGCATGCCAATAATGAAATTGGTGTATTGCTTCCTATAAAAAAAGTAGGAGAATTGTGTCAGAAGTATGCAGCCATTTTTCATTCGGATTGTGTACAAACCGTAGGGCATTACCCGGTCAATCTCGGTGAATTGTATATTCATTTTATTTCCGCAGCCGGACATAAATTTCACGGTCCGAAAGGCGTGGGGGTTTTGTATGTAAATGAAAACATCAACATCAAGCCTTTCATTTTTGGTGGCGGACAGGAACGCAACATGCGTGCGGGCACTGAAAATGTATATGGTATTGTAGGTTTTGCCAGGGCATTGGAAATTGCTATGCGTGATTATGAACAAACCAGTGCCTATGTAAGCGATCTTAAGTATTATATGATCGAGCAACTGAAAATGAATATCGAAGGCGTAAGCTTTAACTGCGGACCTAATTCTTTATATACAGTACTCAGTGTTTGTTTTCCTAAAACAGAAAAGTCGGAATTTTTGCTGATGAATCTTGACATCAATAATATTTGTGCTTCGGGTGGTTCTGCCTGCAGCAGTGGCGCCGATGTAGGCTCGCATGTTATGAAGGCACTGAACAAAAGCGATAAGCATGTAACGGTGCGTTTTTCTTTCAGTAAATACAATACAAAAGAAGAAGTGGACAGAGTGGTGGAGAAGTTGAAAGAGCTGCTTTGATTATAGTTCATAATCAAGCTTACAGACTAATTCGATTGTAGGAGTAATGTTCTCTTTTCCTTCTCTTGGTTCTGTCGCTTCAATCATGGCATGAAATTCATAAATATCATGGAACTGCGTGCCGTACACCCTTTTCGCTAAGTATTTTTTTAAATGAAGAAGGAATAGCCCAGAAACGCAAATATTTTTCGCCATTTTTGGACTGTAAATAAATTGTGAGAACCCTGTTCTCGGGATCGAAAATAGCACCTCCATTGTCTTCCGGTGTGAAAACAAGTTTAGAACTATCAATAATCAGCTCAGCATTTTCCAAATACGTTACTTCGGGTAAAACAGCATTAAAGGCAGTTCTTCCTGAAGCAGATTTGCAGGTTAACGTAGCCACAGGCTCTCCTGGTTTGAACGTAGTAAAGGAAGTAAGAAATATGAAGCTCAATAAAATAAATCTCATTGCAGTCAAGTTTGAGTTGAAGATACGAAACAAAAAAAATTACTCTTCCTGCAACCAATTCATTCTCTTCTTCATCAATAGTTCGTTCAAAGGAATTAGAAAAGGAATCGGGCCGGATGTCTATCTGGCCTTTTTTATTGTTCTTCCTTATTACTGTACGGCCCGCTTGTAATTTCGGCTTTGCTTAATTGTTCAATCTTGTTTTGTATTGTAGTCTTGTCTGCTTTTGTTTTGGCTAACCGCAATGCTTTTTCAAAATTCATTTTTGCTTTGTTATTGTCTATGTCTTTATAAAGCTCCCCAAGCAGTGTAAAATAATAATGGTTATTTGAAAGATCCAGCTTCTCTGCTTCAATGATGGCTTCTTCTTTTCCATTGGCTTTTGATAAAGCAAAGGTTCTGTTCAATGCGGCAACAGGAGAATATTCCATTTGAAGCAGTAAGTTGTAAAGTTGCAGAATGGATTCCCACTTTTCCTTTGTATCCGCTTTGATCGTATGCCAGTAAGCAATGCTGGCTTCCAAATGGTATTTCGAAATTTGATTGCCTTTCGATGCCTGCTGAATAAAATAAATTCCTTTTGAGATCAGCTCCTGGTTCCATTTATTTTCATCCTGGTCTTCATACAAAATCATTTCTCCATTATTTCCTTTTCTTGCTTCAAAACGCGAAGAATGAAAACACATTAAGGCCAACAAGGCATTCACTTTGGGCAGATTGGTTTTTTCGTTTTCAATAAGCAAAAAATTTAAGCGCATGGCCTCATGGCAAAATTCTTCACGCAATACATTGTCGTTGGTTTCGGAATAGTAGCCTTCATTAAACAGCAAATACAAGGTGGTGAGAACCGTATCAAGCCGGTTATCAATATCAGCTTTGGAAGGAAATTCAATCTTCACATTTTCTGTTCTTAATTTTTCTTTTGCTCTGAAGAGTCTTTTGTTGATCGTTTCCTTATTGGTTAAAAAAGCATTGGCAATTTCTTCAATTCCAAATCCGCACAAAATTCGAAGTGATAATCCAATTTGCGCTTCGGTTGAAATAGAAGTGTGGCAAAGTGCAAACAACATTTGCAACTGGCTGTCTAAAATATTCTCTTCAGAAAGATCAATGTCAATCTCTTCGTCGACAGATGATGACCGTTTAATTTGAACACTGATCTTGTTTTGAAAAGTTTGATGGCGGTGCAAATAATTTTTTGCCTTGTTTTTTGCAACGGAATACAACCAGGCCACAGGGTTTTCAGGAATGCCTTTGTATGTCCATGTTTCCATAGCCGACAAAAAAGTTTCGCTGGCGATGTCTTCGGCAGTTTCGATATGCTCCATGCCAAATAATTTACACAATACTGAAGTGATCTTTCTGTATTCTGTACGAAATAAATGCGGCAATAATTCCTTTTGGTTCATACACAATAAAAGTCTTTGCCGGA
>JAICTW010000723.1 GCA_025936195.1 Flavisolibacter sp. | reverse complement strand
TTCTCGCCTTGTAAATAAACTATTGGCACGCGAATATTTTTCCAGTAAGGCAACATCTTTCCCAGCTCTTCCTTATGATGCACTTTCTCCGTATTGGCCGATCGAAACATGCGTGGAATGAACCAGCGGATCAGCGGTGATTCAATGATGTGCGTGAACCAAAAATATTTTTCCAGTCCTGGTCCGATGGCCGGACCGGTGATCACCAATCCATCCACCAATTGAGGATGGTCCATTGCCAGGCGGCAGGCAATGGGTGCACCATACGAACTGCCTACAACAATAACCGGATGCTTTGCCTGGTACAAACTATCAATTAGGTCGCGGATCATTTCCGACTGTTTTTGAATGGAAGGTTCGGGATCACCGAAGCCTGAATAACCATAACCCGGACGATCCACTGCATAGATTTTGAATTTGTCAAGTATGTCATCGTCCATAAGTCGCCCTGAATAAAAACTCATGGAACCCGGTGAGCCATGAATGAACAATAAAGTTCCTTTTTCCTTTTCATTGCCAACCGTTACATAACGCAGTTTGTGGCCATGTGTTTGATAATAGCCTAAACTTGCTTTGATGTGATGTGATGCGTAAAACTGTTTTAACTCTTCATCGCTTCTTCGAAACTGGTAGTAATGATCAAAAACAAAACAGGCAATGATGAAGAGAAGGACCAGGGACAAAAGGGTTCTTAAAATTCTTCTCAGCCAGCGTCCTTTCCGTACTTGTTTTTGCATAGCAAGATTTTGTGCTTGTAAATTTATCTCATGAAAAGAATTTTATTGCTGCTTTGCCTTTTGTTCAGCATCTACACGTTTGCGCAAAACAATACCGTAAGCTGGTATAAACTGTTCAAAGGAAAAATTGGTAAATATGCAGTAACCCTTCATCTGCATAAAGCAGGGCACAACTATGATGGTTATTATTATTACGATACTCAGCAAAAACCACTTTCCTTCTCCGGGGATGACATTAGAATAAAAGGAAAAATCCAGGTGATGAGTTATGGAGATCGCGAAGAAGCAGAGTATTTTACTTTCTCGCTAAATGGTAATAGTGCAACAGGAAACTGGAAGAAAACGGAAAACAGTAAGCCGCTTCCATTCACAGCTACAGAAACCAGCTTACCCATACAGTTTACTTATGTTTTTACAAGCGGTTCGGTAAAGCTTCGCCCTAAATGGAAAGAATCTCCGGAAGCCAGTTACAATGCGGCATCTGTATGGCCAACAGGCAAAACGGCAACGGATGAATTTTTAAAAACTGAAATCCGGAAGGCATTCAATGAAAAAAATACGGGTGAAGAAATAGGCGTTTTATTGCTAAGAAATAAAAAAAACATTTTGAACCAATACTTAAGTGATAGCGAGTCCCTTGAGGATTCTGATCTAAAAAGAGAAACAGCGGCATATAGCATGGATGAAGATGATAATATGCTTATTACTTTTCAATCGGCAAAACTTCTGAGCCTCGCTTTTACCAATTATTCTTTTACTGGAGGCGCTCATGGTAATTATGGCACTTCGTACACAAGTGTTGATCTTACTTCCAACAAAGTTTTTGCATTAAAGAACATTATCACCGAAGCCGGAAAGCAACAATTGAGAAGCCTGCTCGAAAAAAATTTTCGTAACCAATACAATCTAAAACCAACCGATTCTTTAACAGAAGGCGGTTTGTTTGAAAATAAAATTGAACCGAATGAAAATTTTTATCTCACCGAAAAAGGAATCGGCTTCTCTTATGTTCCTTACGAGATCGGACCTTTTGCAATGGGTGAGATTAACATTTTCATTTCCTTCGCTGATTTGAAAAACCATCTTCAGGACAGCTTTAAGAAATTGATCGAATAGGATTTCTCCTTTCAAAAAGGAAAGTCAAAATTGAAAACCAAACGTTACTCTTGGTATCAATTCTTCTTCTTTGGAATGTGCTAATGATGCTGTTACAACAAACCGTTTGATCGGTGCAACCCAAATTCCAGCCCCATAGCCATCATGCCATTCCTTAGACTGTTCGCCATCCATAA
>JAICTW010000211.1 GCA_025936195.1 Flavisolibacter sp. | reverse complement strand
TTGATGCCTGGTGGATGGATGCAAGCGAGCCGGATATTCTTTCCAATGTTTCGCCGCAAAAAAGAAAAGAACAAATGACGCCAACAGCATTGGGCTCATCGGCATTGGTGTTGAATGCTTATCCCATGCTCAATGCAAAAGGCATTTACGAAGGACAGAGGGAAACCAATCCAAACAGTCGTGTATTTATTTTGACCCGTTCTGCATTTGCCGGCTCACAAGCTTATGCAGCAGCAACATGGAGCGGTGATATCGCTGCACGATGGCATGATATGAACAACCAGATTTCTGCCGGCGTGAATTTTTCAATGTCGGGCATTCCTTACTGGACCATGGACATTGGAGGTTTTGCTGTGGAAGGACGTTATGAAAAACCCGATGGAAAGAATTTGGATGAATGGCGTGAACAGAATACACGCTGGTACCAGTTTGGCACTTTTGTTCCCTTGTTTCGTGCACATGGACAATTTCCCTATCGCGAAATTTTCAATATTGCTCCTGAAAATCATCCCGCTTACCAAAGCATTTTGTACTATGATAAGTTGCGTTATCGCTTGTTGCCTTACATCTATTCATTGGCGGGAAATGCTTATCACAATGATGGAACCATCATGCGTGGATTGGTAATGGATTTTCCAAACGATAGTGTTGCCGGTAATTTAAATGATGAATATTTATTCGGTCCTTCCTTATTGATTAATCCTGTTTGCAATTATAAGGAGCGTACAAGAGAAGTGTATCTTCCAAAAGGTGCCGGATGGTATGACCTGTATAAAGGAAATTATTTTGATGGTGGACAACAAATAAATGCCGATGCACCTTACGAAAGAATGCCGGTATTTGTAAAGGCAGGCTCCATTCTTCCTTACGGTCCCGATCTGCAATACACTTCAGAGAAACCTGCCGATGTGATCACATTATACGTGTACACCGGTGCCGATGGTTCTTTCAATTTATATGAAGATGAAGGAACGAATTATAATTACGAAAAAGGAGCTTATGCCAATATTCCAATTAACTATAACGATGCAACAAAAACACTGATCATTGGTGAAAGAAAAGGATCGTTCAACGGAATGTTGCAGCAGCGGAAATTTAATATTGTTTGGATCACGAAGGATAATAAGACAGGAATTGACACCAGGCAGACGATTGGTCAAAGCATAAATTATTCAGGTCGTTCTGTTACGATCAGCGGAAAATAAACTACTTGTATGAAAAAGCTAACCTACTGTCTTTTGTTTTTTTCTATGGCGGCAATAGTTGCCTGTCATAAAAAAGATAACAAACCTGACCCTTCACCAACACCTCCAACCGACACAACAGCCTACAAACCACCAACTGATCCTGTTGCTAACACTATTGGTTTCTTTTTGGATGACTGGGTTCCAAAAGATTTTGCAGCGCCTTCGTATGATGAGGCACAGAAACCATCCGATGCGTCAACTGTTTTTGTAACAGTGGACGCAAGTAATGTCATTACAAAAATTCCAAAGTCAATTGCGGGGCAGAATGTTAATATCTGGATGACGCAAATGACAACGGAAGTGCCGTTGATAAATCATCTTACCAATTTGCATCCAAACATTATTCGCTTTCCCG
Organism: Flavisolibacter sp.; assembly: GCA_025936195.1. Next base: position 4,156 of record JAICTW010000211.1, on the reverse strand, counting down.
GCGGAAGTATCAGCGATATATTTTTCTGGAACGCTCCAAAAGATCAACCACCGGCAGATGCACCTGCAAATTTGTTGGATGCCAATGGTGTTTCTTCCGCTGCTGGTTTTTGGTATGGAAAAAATTCAGAGTCGTGGACCTGTTCCGTTGACAGTTATTACAGCATGTTGCAGCAAACCGGTAATCAGGGATTGATCACAGTAAATTATGGTTATGCCCGGTATGGGACAGGAATAAATCCGGTTGCATCTGCTGCACATTTGGCAGCTGATTGGGTACGTTATGATAATGGAAGAACTAAGTATTGGGAGATCGGCAATGAATGTAACGGAACATGGGAAGCTGGTTACCGAATCAAAACTTCTGATAACAAAGATGGACAACCAGAAATTGTTACCGGTGCTTTGTATGGCCAACATGCAAAAGTTTTTATTGACTCCATGAGGAAAGCAGCCCAGGAAATTGGAAAGACTATTTACATTGGCGCTTACTTGTTAGAGAAACAACCTGAGTCCTGGCAAACAGCAACCGATCAATCATGGAACAGCGGTGTGTTAAATGCACTCAGCAACAAAGCCGATTATTATGTCATTCATAGTTACTACACGCCTTATCAAACCAATGCCACTGCCGACGTGATACTGGCAACAGCCAGCGATAATACAACGGCAATGATGAATTACATGAAAACAAATATAGCCGGCACAGGCTCAACGGTTAAGCCTATTGCGTTGGATGAATGGAACATTACATCACAGGGTTCCATGCAACAGGTTTCCTTTGTCAATGGAATGCATGCAACCATTTTGCTGGCCGAAGCCATCAAAAATAAATATGGGTTAACTAGTCGCTGGGATTTGGCGAACGGCTTTGTTGATCCGGTTACTCATGTCCAAGGCAATGATCATGGTTTGTTTAACATTGGTGACGAGCCCAATGTTGCCAAATGGAATCCGCGTCCCGCATTTTATTACATGTACTATTTTCAAAAAATGATTGGCGATAGGATGTTAAGTACATCAATGGTTGGCGGTTCCAATGTATTATCGTATGCTTCTTCTTTTTCATCGGGTGAAAAAGGAGTGATATTAGTGAACAAAGGCACCGGTGCACAAACAGCATTAGTTACAATGAATAATGCGAAACCCGGCAGCCGTTATTATTGGTACACTTTAACAGGAGGAAACGACAATGGCGAGTTTTCGAGGAAGGTATTTGTAAATGGACAAGGACCAACAGAATTATCAGGAGGGCCATCGAATAGTTACACTTCCATCAAACCCTATTCGGCAAGTACAAGCGGTGGAATAAAAGTTTCGTTGCCGGGAAGATCGGTAGTGTATGTAGTGGTGGATAAGTGATGCCCATGTCTTCCTGAGGGAGAACTTAGGTCAGAGTTATTTTCCTCTTTTCAGTCAGTTCTTTGTGTGATGTTTGTTTGTTGGAGTGAGTTTTCTTTTTTGTTTTAAATAGCTCTTTAAAATGGTGTTGAATGATTATGTAATCGCCTGCATTACTACTGTGAGCACCTGTTGCGTCGCACTCTTTTACTGCAACAATTCTATTCAGCATTGTGCAAGTGTCATCATACCAATTGAAAATTTTAAAGCAGTGAAAGCGTAAAGCTCCGTGCGCCGACGTTGAAGCTTTGGCGCAAGCGTTAGGAGCAACATTTTAAAATGTTGAAATAAGAGAATGATTGAAAACAGTAGTGAACGTCGCAAGTGATGAATAGAATACAGAACGTACAAGAGAGTGACACAACAAAAGCAAAATAGTAGCAATGACAACCGGCTCATAAAAAATTAGCTAAGAGCTAAAAGACTGAAAAAGGAAAAGAGAACAACTCCTTATCTCCTTCAAACTCTTAGCTCTAAAAAAGACAAAATAGTATTCCTCATGATAAAAAAAATAATTTCCTTCTTTTCTGTTTTCATTTTGTTTGTGATTTTTACTTCATTATCTCTCTTGTACACCAATCAACTTTGTGCACAAAAATTTGAAAACCTTGCACCCACTCCGCCAATGGGCTGGAACAGTTGGAACACGTTTCAAACGAACATCAATGAACAACTTGTAAAGGACATTGCAGATGTAATGGTTTCATCCGGAATGAAAGATGCGGGTTACCAATACATTGTTTTGGATGATGGATGGATGGCGATGGAAAGAGATCTGAAAACCGGTGATCTCATTCCTGATCCAAAAAAATTTCCGAATGGATTAAAGCCTGTCATTGACTATGTGCATTCAAAAGGGTTGAAGTTTGGCTTATACAATTGTGCCGGTACAAAAACTTGTGCAGGCTATCCCGGCACCCGCGGATATGAATACCAGGATGCACGTTTCTATGCATCGCTTGATATTGATTACCTGAAATTCGATTGGTGCAATACCGAAGGACTTAATGCAAAAGAAGCCTACACCACCATGAGCAAAGCGTTGAAAACGGCTAGCCGTCCCATTGTGTTTTCATTATGCGAATGGGGAAATAATAAACCATGGAATTGGGCTGAACCGGTTGGGCAATTATGGCGAACAACGGGAGATATAACAGCACAATTTGATGGTATTAAAAGTTATGGGAACTGGCATGCCAATGGAGTAATGACCATTGTGGATCTGCAGGACACGTTGCGTAAATACGCGGGCCCTAATCACTGGAACGATCCCGACATGCTGGAAGTAGGTAACGGATTAACAGCAGCAGAGAACAGAACACATTTTTCTTTATGGTGCATGTTAGCAGCGCCACTCATTGCAGGTAATGATATGAGAAAAATGGATGAACAAACAAGATCGGTATTGACCAATAAAGATGCAATTGCAATTGATCAGGATGTATTGGGAATTGAAGGTTTTAAATACAGCGATAAAGACAGTGTGCAAACATGGTTCAAACCGTTGCGTAATGGAGAATGGGCAATTTGTTTTGTGAACAGAAGTTCGGTAGCAAAACCAATTGAATTTAATTGGCAAAATGAAGTGGTGAACGATGGACTTTCTAAAAGAGGGTTACATGCTGATGCCATTACTTACCAACTTCGTGATTTGTGGACGAAGAAAGATGCAGGCACAACAAAGAAGACATTGAAAGCAATTGTGCAGCCGCATGATGTTTTATTATTGCGATTAAGTAAATAACATGGACAGAAGAATATTTATAAAGAACACCGGCATTTTAGCAGCAGGCATTGGTTTCTCAGGATCATCGGCATTTGCTTTGAATGTTGCTGCAAAAAATAAGTTGCCTGAATGGCGTGGATTTAACTTAACTGATTTCAATACACCTTTTCCACGTTCCGACAGGAAATACACTACCGAAGAACATTTAAAATGGATGAGCGACTGGGGATTTGATTTTGTGCGTCTGCCGGTTTCTTATCCATACTATTTGAATTTCGACAGAACAAAAAAGATCACTCCCGAAGAAGTTTATAACATTGATGAAGCAGCCGTAAGCAAAATTGAACAATTGGTTCAACTGGCGCACAAACACAGTCTTCACGTCAGTTTTAATTTACACAGGGCACCCGGCTATTGCATCAATGCAGGATTTAACGAACCGTATAATTTATGGAAAGACCAGGAAGCGCAGAATGCATTTTATTATCACTGGAATTTTTGGGGTAAACGTTTCAAAAATATCTCCAACAAAAAAATAAGTTTCGATCTGTTGAATGAACCCTGCATGCGTGAAGACATGAATGATCAACATTCAAAAAGTTCGGCTATTCCAGGATTCTTATATCGTGAAGTGGCACGCAGTGCAGCCGAAGCTATTCGCAAAGAAAACAAAGATCATTTAGTAATCGCCGACGGAAATAATGTTGGCAATGATCCCATTCCGGAACTAGCTGATCTGAATATTGCACAAAGCTGCCGCGGCTATTATCCTCATGCCATTTCACATTATAAAGCTCCGTGGGCAAGCAGTGATCCCGATCATATGCCCTTGCCGCAATATCCCGGCCAGGTGGGCAATCAATATTTAAATAGAGAACTTTTGGAAAAATATTACAAGCCATGGATTGAACTGAAGAACAAAGGCGTTGGTGTTCATTGCGGCGAATGTGGTTGTTGGAACAAGACACCGCATGATGTTTTTCTTGCCTGGTTTGGTGATGTAACGGATATTCTTTCTTCCAACAAAATT
>JAICTW010000354.1 GCA_025936195.1 Flavisolibacter sp. | reverse complement strand
TTGCATTTTGGATCAACAGGTTCGCATCTCCTATACCAATGTAAAGATTATCCCATTGCTGGTTGGCAAGAGCAGTATTTGAGTTGTTAATGGTAACAGCAGACTTGAAGCCAGCATCATAACCATTCCAAACACCATTTGAGGGATCGCCGCCTACTCCAAATTCATCCACACCATAATTGGTAGCACAGTACATCCATTCACCATTAAAAGGAGTATTGAATACCTGGTAATAAGCGCCTGCCGAAAGTGCCTGGATGCCTTCATCGGTTTTATAATACTCCATGCCTCTTTGGGTCTTCAATTGCTCTTTCAGGAAATCTTTTTTGCAGGATGCTATCAAGATTATACCTGAAAAAAGGAATATTTTAAAAGATAGTTTTGTGTTCATTTGTTTTAAATTTTTCGGTTAATCGTTGTTTCCGTCGCCATTAAAATGATGCATTAATTCCAACAGTGATACCTCTGTTATAAGTAGGGCCAACTACATCCATATCCAGCCAGCTTATTTTTGAATACAGCATACCAGGATTGACAATTTGTACATAGGCCTTTAAGCTTGAAAACGCATTTGTTTTCAACAACCGGTTGTCCAGAACATATCCCAACGATATGTTACGGACCTTAATGAATGAAGCTTGTTTATAACCCAAGGCTCCGGAGTAAGAATCACCACTTCCTTCAGAATAGATGGGCTTCTGATATTCAGCATTCATGTTATTCTCATTATAGTAATTGATGCTTCGCTGAACAGGACGGGCAGTTTCCGATTCACCACCTGTATTGTACAAATAATGCAAGCGGCCATACAGAAAAACAGAAAGCTCAAACGATTTGAACGAAAAGGTATTGGTCATTCCAACAACCCATGTTGGCCTTGTAGAACCAATGATCACACGGTCATGATTGGGATCAATCTTATTGTCGCCATTAATGTCGACGGGCCTTACACTTCCCGCTGAAAAAGCGCTTCCATTTGCATTGAACTGTTTGTAAATATTTGAATCGGCGAGGTGCCAGAGGCCTGCATTCTTATATCCATAGATGACGCCAATAGGCTGACCTATGAACCAGTTGTTGTTGATATCATCCTGCTTGCCTGTTGCTAACGTAACGATGTGATCTTTTTCATAAGTAACTGTGGTGGTAGTAGTCCAATTGAAAGACCTTGTGCTGATATTGGCAGTTGTTAAACTCAGTTCAACTCCTTTACCCGCAGTTTCACCAACATTTGAATATGTATTTGTGAACCCAGTCACGGTTGGAAGACTCATTAACATTAATAGATCTGTTGTACCTGATTTATATGCATCCAAACTACCGGAGATCCTTCTGTTCAGCAAAGAAAAATCAAGACCTAAATCATATTGGGTCGTTCGCTCCCATCCCAATAGCGGATTGGCCATAGTTGCCGAAGGAATAGCGCCTGCAGTTAAAGTAGTTCCAAATGGATAAAAAATGGAGGTAAGAGGTCCTTGTGTTGCGTAGGCGGGAATGGCATAGTTACCCGAAACTCCATAGCCAAATCTCAATTTCAACTCATTCACCCATGTCGCATCTCTCATAAAGTTTTCGCGGTTCATTCTCCATGCAATGGAAGCAGCAGGGAACCATGAATATTTATGACCTTCTGCAAGCATGGAGGCACCGTCACGGCGCACAGACGCCTGGAATAAATACCTGTCGTTAAAAGTATAATTCAGGCGACCCATATAAGATTGTAATTGAGTCTCCGTAAGCCCTGACGAATAGTCCTGCAAATTACTTGCGGGAATAAAGTTTTTTGATAAGGCATTCCATCTTTGACTTCCAAAAGCAATGCCTTTTGCAGAAATAGAACTGGTTTCCTGCGAATATTTTGTCTGGCTGGCTAACAAGGTCAGGCCAATATCATTTCTACCAATACTTTTATTATAATAAATCAAATGGTCAAGTGTATAGGAGAATGTTTGCGCTTTTGAAAGCGAAGCAGAACTTGCACCACTGCTGATTACGGAATTGGGATCTATGTAGGTTCCATCACGATAAAGAGAGAAGTCTGGTCCAAAATTCAGCCTGTACCTAAGATTTTTAAGAACAGGTAGAAAAGCTCCAAAATCAATTTGTCCATAAAAGCTTCCAAAAGCACGAAGCGTTGTTCTTTCGTCCTGGTTCAGGTTCCATTCATCAACCACATTTTTCCAGGACACATCACCACCCGGGTAAAATATTCTGTTGCCGGCAGAATCATAAGGCACTGCGTAAGGGAACAGTGCCCGTGCAGATTCGTAAAGCGTATTGCTTGAAGATACAGTTGTACGGCCTGCATTGGACTGCCCAAATTCCTGCACACTGTAAGAAACATTCACGTTGCTACCCATAGAAAACCACCTGGTAGCATTGATGTCAACATTTGAATTGGCGGAATACCTTATAAAGCTTTGTCCTCTTTGTGTACCCTTATTATCCAAATAGCCAAATGACGTGTAGGATTTTATTTTATCATTGCCTCCCGCAACACTCAGATTCAAATTGTGTGTGATACCTGTTTGCGTTACCATTCCCCTCCAATCAGTTGTCGGCACCTGAGAACCATCCCATGTTCCCGAAGCCCAGCCTTTTGCAATATTTGCCCATGCAGATGGATCGCTGGTGGCAAGAAAAATTACCTTGTCGTTAGCAATGGTAGGCTGGTCACCGCGGGGATATACCGCTGGGTTTTTGTAATAATAAGCCCAACGACGAAATGTTATATAATCTGCTGCATTGAACATCTCCTGTCTATCTACAAGTGTTTCAATTGTAGTGGATGCGTTCAAATTCAACGTTGTCTTACCGGCTTTGCCTTGTTTTGTTGTGACAATTACAACGCCATTGGCACCTCGGGCACCATAGATGGCCGTCGAAGAAGCATCCTTCAGCACATCAATTGACTCAATATCGTTAGGGTTGATGTATTCTATACCGCCAGTTGCTAATGGAATTCCATCAACAACATAAAGCGGCGCATTTGATGCATTTAAAGAACGTAAACCCCGAATGGTAATGGTTGCTACCTCGCCCGGACGTTCGTTAGAACCAATGTCAACTCCTGCCACCTTCCCTTGCATAGCTTGCAAAGCATTGTCCACAGGCCGGGACTTTATATCTTTTTCATTGATCCCTGCAATAGCGCCGGTTACATCCCGTTTTTTTACAGCGCCATAACCAATAACCACCACCTGGTCCAGAGAGTTGTCTGCAATGTTCATGGATAAATTCAACTCGTTTTTGTTTGCTATTGGCATTTCTTTTAAAACATATCCGACAGAACTGAATACAAGCACTGATTTTCCCGACGGTGCAGTAATTGAAAATGATCCGTCAGGCTTTGTAACAGTGGTGATGGCGGTTCCCTTTACCTGTACTGTAACACCTTCTAATGGTTTACCAGCATTGTCCGTTACTTTACCGGTTACCGAAAAATTGCTTTGAGCAAAAGAAAAAATAGTTAGTTGAAGTAGAAGCGAAATGAGAAGTGCATTTCGCCAAAGAGCAAGCTTCTTTTTCATAATAGCAGTTGGGGTGTGTTGAGTTTATAATGAATGGTAAGATATTTTACTTACCATGCGCAATCATCCTGAGCCATCCTGATTGTTAATTAAGGTTAAAAGATGTACTTGAAACGCAATCCCAAAAATATTTGTACAAATGACAAATAAAAAAGCAGGCGTTTAGTTCCTGCTTTTTTATCAACACCTGCTTTGTGAGAATGGTAGCACTACTGTTGCTCACCAATGTTAGAGTTTGATCTACACTTTAATTGTATCCGGGATTTTGCGTGTACAATCCCGGCGCTGCATCTATTTGGGATTGCGGTACAGGATAGATGATGAAGTTTTTATTAACCGGATTCATTTTATGCTGAACATCTTCAGCAGCTTCGAATGCATTCATAATTGTGATGAGATCACCGCTTCTTTGCAAATCGAACCAGCGCAGACCTTCTGCGGCAAATTCTCTTCTTCTTTCATCATACAATTGGGGCAAGGTGACATTGCTTATTGCAGAAAGTCCTGCTCTTGCTCTTACCTGATTTACAACAGCATCAACGTCTGTTGCCTGTGAACCCGGTGCTCCATGTAAAACACATTCTGCTTTTAGCAGCAAAATATCTGTGTACCTGATTGCAATGAAGTTAATTCCATAATCAAAACGACTGTTCGACGGAAGCTTTGTAGTGTCTAAATATTTTCTGAAGAAGGGAGCAACATTCATTGTACCTGTGTATGTGAACGGTGTTGTATGAACTGTCACCGGCTTCCGTGCATCATTAGCTGCATAACTGTTCATG
>JAICTW010000264.1 GCA_025936195.1 Flavisolibacter sp. | reverse complement strand
TCTTCGACCCGTCGCGATGATCTTCTTTTGGAAAGAGATGTTCTGCAAAGAATGAATTTGCTCCGCGTTTATTTGAATGATATGAATACAGAAGAGGCCATGAACGAACTTCTGAAAAGAATGAGAGGAACAAAGAGCAATGAAGAATTTCTTGCCTCTATGAACAGATAAGAAGCTACTCAAAATTATATTAGGGGATCGGCTAAACAAGCTGATCCTTTTTTTTATCCCTTTCCGGCCTTCATTAATGATAATGCCTGTTAACCCGTTCTCTGCGGTCTCATTTTTGTAACAAAGGCTTAAAATCTTGAACGATGAAAAAGTACAAAGTTTTTAGTCTCGCAGCAGGTTGTATTGCCTTTGCCATGATTTCGTGCAATAACAGTGGTGATACTTCTGCATCAAACGACTCGACAGCAACAGATTCAACCGGAATGGCAACTACTGCAAACTCAACAGGTAGTTATGCGGCCAGGGCAGATAGCGTGAAGACCAATGTTTCTGCTGGCAATTATATTAATCCAAAAACAGGAAAGGCGTACACAAACATCAATGTGGATCCTAATACGGGCACACTTACCGATGAAAACGGAGCGCCGGTAAGAAGATTTGTGGACAGAAGAACGTGGTGGGTGTATGATACGAACAATTGGGACACCGTTGGTTCTGCAAGAATGATGGGAAGCAGCCTGACTTTCCGCAATCCAAATGGGAAGTGGGTTACTTACGAGAAAGTATGGGTAGATGATATGGATAGTTCAGCCAACAACCAATCTGATTCTTCAATGAATAATTCAAACGATAAAAATCCCAAAGTGAAAGTGAGTGATAATGGTAATAAGATCAAAATAAAAAAGAAGGATTAATCAATAAGTTTCTGCAATTGAAAAATGCCTCTGAAAAGAGGCTTTTTTATTACAGGCTTCAAAAGATATTTTTGCAGTAATGGCTATTCAAAGACTAGCAATAAAAGAATTTTTAAAGCAATCGGAAAATCATGTTTTACTGGATGCCCGCTCACCCGGCGAATACAGTCATGCACGCATTCCATTAGCAATAAGCTTTCCTTTGTTTACAGATGAAGAAAGAAAAATTGTTGGCACAACCTACAAACAACAGAGCAGGGAAGATGCTATAAAGACCGGATTGGATTTTTTTGGCCCTAAGATGAGAAAGATGGTGGAGGAAGTTGAGGAAAGAATAAAAAACAGTCAACAGCCAATTGCCAACTCTGTTTTCGTTTATTGTTGGAGAGGTGGGATGCGAAGCGCTGCCATCGCGTGGTTGCTTGACCTGTACGGATTCAAAGTTTTCACCTTAGCAGGTGGATACAAATCCTTTCGCAATTATGTGCTTCAAACCTTTGAACAATCTTATCAACTCAAAATTCTCGGCGGCTACACCGGTTCTGGAAAAACAGAAGTGCTTCAGGGCTTGGAAAAACAGGGCGAAGCTGTCATAGATCTTGAAAAAATAGCTTCGCATAAAGGTTCTGCATTTGGAAGCTTTAACATGCCGCCGCAACCAACGCAGGAAATGTTCGAAAACCTGCTGGCATTCGAGTTGGAGAAAAAATCAAAGAAAGACAGTAACAATGAAGGCAATCGTTCACCATTCAGCACTTCACCTATTTGGCTTGAGGACGAAAGTCAGCGCATCGGCAATCTTAACCTTCCCGGCGCTTTATGGAACACTATGAGAATATCACCGCTCTTCTTTCTGGAAATTCCTTTCGAGGAGCGATTGGATCATATTGTTGAAGAATATGGCAGCTGTGAAAAACAAAAATTGATTGAATCCACGCAAAGGATCAGCCAGAGATTGGGTGGACTCGATACAAAAAACACAATCGCCTTTTTAGAGGAAGGAAACACAAAAGAAGCTTTCCGGATCTTGCTGCGCTATTACGATAAACGATATTTAAAGGGCTTGCACAATCGGGAGAGTATATCTGCGTTATTAACAAAGATCAATTGTGAAACGGTAACACCAAACAATGCTTTGCTGCTAACCAAATCTCAACCTGCATGAAAAACCTTTTAATCCTTGCTTCTGTTATTTTTCTTTCTCTGTTCTGTTGTGCACAGAAAAAAGTTGGCGGTTTTTATAAAGGCACTTTGTTCAATGACTCTACCAAAATGGTTCAGCAATATGAACTGGCTTTGGCGGAATATAAGGGTAAGATTATGGGTTATTCCTACGTAACCTTTGTTGCCAATGACACTTTTTATTATGGAATAAGAAAGATCAAAGCAAGGATCGAAGGCGATTCGCTGATCGTTAAAGATGACAAAATCATCGCCAATAATTTTCCGGAAGCAGCGGCAAAACATGTGAGCAGAACTGTTGTTATACCATTTAACAGGCAGGATAGTTTGGTTTCAATAGATGGGAGGTGGACAACCAATCAAACAAAGTATTACTATGCTGTTCCGGGTTCGATTGAAGCCAGCAAATCGGATGATAGTTCGAGTTCGGCCTTATTTGCTCATTTGAAAGAATTGAATTTAATGCCTGATGATAATAACTATGCAAGCGCGGAAACAAAAACCAGTGTTGCGGAAAAGAAAACGATCAGCAGGGCAATAGAAAAAACGACAGTCACTAAAACGAAAGAGAAAAGCGGCCAAAATAAAACTAAAGCAGAACAGAAAACAGTAGTTAAACAAGAAAAGCCAACCGTACTGGCTTACGACCAAAGAAAAGAACATTTACATCAAACTATTGATATCAGCTCCGATAGTTTGTACTTATCCTTTTATGACAACGGTGTTGTTGACGGCGATTCTATTTCGGTTTATGTAAATAATCAACCTGTCATCACCAACATCAAACTTTTGTCCGTTGCCACTAAAAAGACAATTTATGTCGGTAACCTGAGCGAAGTAAAATTATTGTTGGTGGCAGAGAACTTGGGATCTATTCCACCGAATACCGGGCTGCTAATTATCCGCGACGGAGAAAAATCGTACCAGATCAATTTTACTGCCGATATGCAAACCAACGCAAGCATTCTTCTTAAAAAGAAAAAATAAAAGCACTTCAAAGAATAAGATATTTCTGCAAATGAATAGATGATCAATTCACTTTGATTCTTCAATTTTGACACATGAAATACAATGTTGAAGAGATCAATCACTTGATACGAAACAGAAGATCGGTTTTCCCGGACCAGTTTGACGCAGGCAGGCATATACCCGATGAGATCATCCACCAAATTTTAGAGAACGCCACCTGGGCGCCAAACCACGGACATACAGAACCCTGGCATTTTGTTTTGTTTACAGGTGAAGGATTAAAAAAACTGGCAGCTTTTCAAAGTGAATTGTACAAAGAAACAGCGGGAGAGAAATTCAAAGAAACAACTTATTTAAAGCAACAAAGAAATCCTTTGTTGGCATCACATGTAATTGCCATTTGCATGAAGAGAGATCCCAATAAGAAACATCCAGAAATTGAAGAGATAGAAGCTGTTGCCTGTGCTGTTGAAAATATTTATTTATCTGTTACAGCTTATGGCTTGGGAGGATACTGGACAACCGGTGGAGTTACCTACAACGAAAAAGCAAAACCATTTTTTGGGTTAGATAAAGAAGACAGATTGCTTGGATTTTTTTACATAGGATATGTTGCTATTCCTTCACCGAATGCAAAAAGAAAACCTTTGAATGAAAAAGTTGTTTGGGTGAAAGATTAACCCACTCTCTTTATATCAGCTCCCAACGCCTGTAAACGGGTATCAATGTACTGATAGCCTCTGTCAATCTGATCAATGTTTTGAATAATGCTTTTGCCTTCCGCACTTAATGCTGCGATCAGCAAAGCCACACCTGCACGAATATCGGGAGAACTCATTCGAATGCCGCGAAGCCTGGATTTTCTTTCAAGTCCAATAACCGCTGCACGGTGCGGATCGCACAAAATAATTTGTGCACCCATTTCAATTAATTTATCTACAAAAAACAAACGGCTTTCGAACATTTTTTGATGTACCAGTAAAGAACCTTTTGCCTGTGTGGCTACAACCAATACAATGCTCAATAAATCCGGAGTAAATCCCGGCCAGGGATGATCATAAATTGTAAGCACACCTCCATCAATGTACGATTGTATTTCATAGATGTCCTGTTCAGGAATATGAATATCGTCACCTATAAAATGAAGTTGAATTCCCAATTGCCTGAATTTATCAGGGATCACACCCAAATGTTCGACGCTTGCGTTTTTAATCACCAGATCACTTTGTGTCATTGCAGCCAAACCAATAAAGGACCCGATCTCAATCATATCAGGTAAAATGCGATGCTCGGTTCCATGTAAGCTGTTAACACCTTCTATCACCAGCAGGTTGCTTCCAATTCCGCCAATATCTGCACCCATCCGGTTCAGCATCTTGCAAAGCTGTTGTATATAAGGTTCACAGGCGGCATTATAAATAACGGTGCATCCCTTAGCCATTACTGCTGCCATAATAATATTGGCAGTACCAGTTACAGAGGGTTCATCTAATAAAAGATATTTTCCTTTCAGCCCATCTGTTGACAAATAAAAAAAACCATCATCTGCAAAATGAGTGAACTCGGCCCCGAGTTTTTCAAAGCCAATAATATGAGTATCTAATCTTCGTCTTCCAATTTTATCGCCGCCGGGTTTGGGAATGAATGCTTTTTTAAAACGGGCAAGCATCGGTCCTGCAAGCATTACAGAACCACGCAGCATCCCACTTTTATTTTTGAAATCATTGCTGCGCAGATAATTCAGATTTACATCATTGGCCTGGAACGTACAGGTATGCCGGTCAATGCGTTCCACCTTTACATTCATGGCATTCAGCAAGTCAATAAGATTGTTCACATCAAGAATGTCGGGAATATTGCTGATCGTTATTTTTTCATCGGTGAGTAAAACTGCGCTGATCACTTGTAGCGCTTCGTTCTTTGCTCCCTGCGGTGTGATCTCTCCCCTTAATTTATTTCCACCGACTACTTCAAAAGAGTTGGTGCCACTGAAG
>JAICTW010000295.1 GCA_025936195.1 Flavisolibacter sp. | reverse complement strand
CAATCATCCATTAATCGAATTTATCGGCGAGATCAATGAAGAACAAAAACAAATTTTTTTAGGTAATGCATCGGCTCTTTTATTCCCTATCAACTGGAGTGAACCCTTTGGCATTGTGCTCATCGAAGCTATGGCTTGCGGCACACCGATTATTGCTCATGACAGGGGCTCTGTACCGGAGATCATCGAAGACGGTAAAAATGGATTTATTGTTTCTTCCACCGAAGAAGCAGCAGAAGTGATCCGCAATATTGACAAAATGGATCGAAATCTGATCCGGAAAACTTTTGAAGAAAAATTTACGGCCATGCGGATGGCGAGTGATTATCTGGAACTCTATAAAAAACTGATGGCATCAGCGTCATCCATTCAACGTGCAGAGATCATTGCTGCATAAGATTATGTCCAACTCAAAAACAGAACAACTATGATCGCAGCAAAGGAAGTCAACACCAATGAAAAATATCACGTAGGTTCCGAGTCGTTCAATTATGATGAACGGACACAGGTGATCAACCATATTGATACGTTTTGCATTTTTGACCGCTGGGGTGATATTTATCCGAAAGGCAAAAAAGCACAAGGCGTTTTTTATAAAGGCACTCGTTATTTAAACCAATTGGAATTGCGGCTTAATAACAAACGTCCGGTGCTCTTAAGTTCTTCCATAAAATCAGAAAATGAAGTGCTTTCCGTTGACCTTACTAATCCCGATCTTGCCAAATGCAATATGAAAGAAAACAGTCTTCACATCAGTCGACAGCAATTTATTCGCAACGGTGTATTTTATGAAGAACTGTCTATTGCCAACTATGGAGAAAAAAAATGCGAGTTTGAATTATCACTTTCATTCGGCGCCGACTTTACCGATATTTTTGAAATACGGGGCATGCAAAGACATGTGAACGTACCGCAGCCAAAGCTTTCCTCGGCCAACAATAAAATCATTTTCGATTACACCGGTTTGGATGATATCAAACGGACAACAGAAGTGATTTTCAAAGACGGCCATCAGTATTCCATTCATAAAAGCACGGCTGTTTTCAACATCAGTTTAGATCCGCAACAATCGCATAAAATTGATTATGTTGTTTATTTCAAAAATGAAGAAGACGAGGAAAGACAATACGATCAGGATCCTTCCTTTATGGAGGTAAAGAAAAATATTCAGGAAGGTATTCAGCAAACGCAATCCCTGTTTGCAAACATCCGCAGCAGCAATGAAAATTTCAACAACTGGCTTGGCCGTTCGCAAACCGACCTGCAATCGCTTTTGGCACAAACGCCTTATGGTTACTATCCTTATGCCGGCGTGCCCTGGTATGATACTGCCTTTGGCCGCGATGGCATCATTACTGCCATGGAAGTAATGTGGATGGCGCCGGCGATTGCAAGAGATGTTTTAAAATTTCTGGCAGCAACACAATCACACAAAATGGATGCAGCTAACGATGCAGAGCCAGGAAAGATCATTCACGAAATGCGCTATGGCGAAATGGCCAACACAGGTGAAGTTCCATTTAAACATTATTATGGGACCATTGATGCTACTCCGCTTTTTTTAATGCTTGCAGGAAAATATTTTATGCACACGGCAGACATTGATACGATCAAGGCGATCTGGAGCAATATTAAAGATGCGATCAACTGGATTGATAATTACGGCGATTTAGATGGCGATGGATTTATAGAATACAAAAACAAATCAAAAGACGGATTGACCAATCAGGGTTGGAAAGATTCTTATGATTCCATCATGTATGCCGATGGTGAATTGTGCGAACCGCCGATTGCTTTGTGCGAAGTACAGGGCTATGTGTATGCCGCCAAAAAATTTACCGCCGTAATGGCAAATGCCCTCGGCGAAAAAGACTATGCACAAAAATTAAATGCTGCAGCCAATGATCTGAAAAAAAACTTCAATGAGAAATTCTGGGATGATGTATTGGGCGCTTATGTGTTGGCATTGGACGGAAAGAAAAAACCCTGCAAGGTTTTAGCATCTAATGCAGGACAATGTTTGTTTACCAATATAGCAGAGCCCAAACATGCGCAGGTGATGGCAGAACGGTTGACCAGCAGGGAAATGTTCAGCGGGTGGGGCGTACGTACGTTATCGAAAAAAGAAGTTCGGTACAATCCTATGTCTTATCATAATGGTTCGGTGTGGCCGCACGACAATGCACTTATTGCTTACGGTCTGGCAAAGTATGGTCATATTGAAGCGGCATTGAAAATTATGAACGGATTATTTGAAGCTTCACGGTTTATTGATCTACAACGAATGCCGGAACTGTTTTGCGGATTTGAGCAGCGCAAGAATGAGGGCCCTACTGATTATCCGGTTGCCTGTTCACCGCAGGCATGGGCTGTTGGCGTAGTGTTTTTGTTGCTGCGTTCATCGTTGCGGCTGGAGATTAATGCCGTTGAAAAAACACTTTCTTTCAATAAGCCAAGGCTGCCTGAATTTTTAGATCAGCTAACGATAACCAATTTAAAGTTGGGAGATGATCATTGCAATTTTGAAGTCTTTCGCCATCATAAAGATGTAAGCTTTCACATTACATATAAACCAAAAAACTGGGAAGTGATTATTAAGCAGTGATGATCTTCTTTTTAATGAATGTGAATCAGAATGGTTTCCAAAATGTATCAGAGAAATATTGATAAGAACAGACGAAAAACAAAATCCCGTAGGGATGATATTATTATAGAAAAGATTAGTAAATCATCAAACCAAACTCCGTAGGAGTGATATTAGAAGCTGTGTAAAGACAGAGCAAGACAACAAGGGAATGTTTATTACAGGATTCATGGCCAGGCTAATCTCACTCCTTCGGAGTTTAACTTTTAAAATTGCAATTGCTATTCTACTATAGTAATATCATTCCACCGGCATTAACATTAATCTTTGGCGAATCTGGATTGTATAGCGATACCGCTTTAGTACATAGTATTCAACCTATATAAAGAATTGATTGAAACAAAAAATAAAATGTACCAAATAATCTAACTGCTTTAAAAACTAAGCAAAAAAGCAAAGTCTCTCCGACCTAAGTCTCCTCTTCAGGGGGACAGGGGGAGTTTCACCAACGCCTCCGTCAATGCTTTCCATTGCAGTTTGGAAAACCCATGCTTGGCACTGATACCAACAACGGCATTTCTTATCTTGTCCAGAGTTTCATGTGTTTCTTCATTGGCTTCTATGTTGCGATCGTAAATGGAAGCAGTAATTCTTGTTCCTTCTCTTGTAACTACGAATGTGCTGGTTGATTTTTCAGAAAAGAAATGAGCCACATTCGGATTATTGGTTTGCGGATCGGGAGCCGGACGAACGAGAATAGCAATGCTATCCACATTGCCTTCATGTACTTCTTTAATAGCTTCTACCTTCGCCCAATCGTAGCCTTCACCCGCTTTGCTTCCGGGCCCTGTAATATCAATTCGAAAGTGATCGCCTTTTTGTGCAGGACGGTCCACTTCTTTTCCTTTATCATTAGTCAGTTGAAAATCGGCGCTTAGGGCTCCCGTTATCTTTCCCCAATTATGAACAAAAAGCAAACGCTGGCGGGCTGTTTGATAAAATGATCTTGCTTCCTCATCAGTATTAAAATCTACAGAGGACGTGGCTGTGATCTTTTTTCCTTCTTTATTTTCAGGGATCAATCCTGTGTAATTTTTTTCTGCCATATCAACCACCACTAAAAAGTTTATGCCACTGATTATACAAGGCAGGTTTTTTGTAAATGCAAACAGCATGACTTCGTCAAAACTTGCTATTTACAGTGCGCTGGGTGCTAACCTGCTTATTGCCGTCACTAAATTTATTGCAGCTATCATTACGCGGAGTTCTGCCATGCTTTCAGAAGGCATTCATTCGGTAGTGGATACTTTCAATGAAATATTGCTGCTGGTTGGAATTAAGAAAAGCCATAGAAAAGCAGATGTCGAGCGGCCGTTCGGGTATGGAAAGGAAATCTATTTCTGGTCCTTCATTGTCTCCATTTTAATTTTCGGAGTAGGTGGAGGCATCTCGTTTTATGAAGGCATTACGCATTTGCAACATCCTGAAACGATCCGGGATCCACTATGGAATTATATTGTCCTGGGTTTTGCTTTTTTGTTTGACGGCATTTCATTCATCATTTCGTTAAAAAGTTTTAATGAGCATCGTGGAAACACACCGTTCTGGACAGCTGTAAGAAAAAGTAAAGATCCTTCCTCGTTTGTTGTTTTGTTTGAAGATGCTGCCGATGTATTAGGATTAATGGTGGCCTTTACCGGAGTTTATCTGGGTCATCTTTTTCAAAACCCTTATTTTGATGGAATTGCTTCTATCATCATTGGTTTGATCCTGACTGCAGTTTCTCTTGTGCTTAGCAGGGAAATCAGAAGTTTACTGATGGGAGAAACAGCAACGCCGCAACTGCTTCAACAGATCGTTCAGATTGTTGAAGCAAATGATGCGGTTGAAAACGTTCAGCAACCGCTTTCCATGGTGTTAGGTCCAGAAGAAATATTATTGATTGTAAAACCTGTTATTAAAAAAGATCTTTCTTCTGAGGAAGTCATAAAAGCCATTGCAAATATTAAAAAAGCAATCCGGGAAAAACATTCCATTATAAAACAAGTGTACATAGAGCCTGTACTTTCAATAAAAAAATGATTTCATCGAAATTGATAACCAACTCCAAAATGCATCAGGTCGGCTTTATGGCCGTGAGCCTTTAACATGACT
>JAICTW010000496.1 GCA_025936195.1 Flavisolibacter sp. | reverse complement strand
GTATCATGCACAGATCTGTATCAATAATTAATTTTCTCAGGGCTTCATATTCTGCGACTGAATCGGTCATTCCTGGAAAAACAAAATAGTTGATGGAAGTCCAGCCACCGAATTCACGTACCACTTTCAAACTTTCAATGATGTCTTCAAAATTATAATTGTTGGGACGGTAATAAGGCAGATAAATTTCTCTTCGTGCAGAGTTAGTGCTTACACGAATGCTGTTCAATCCGGCTTCGCATAATTTTCTAACCGCATCTGGTTTCGATCCGTTGGTATTGATATTGACGCTTCCTTTTTGTGTATGCTTTCTGATTTCAATGATGGCTTCGCGAATGGTTTCCCACATCAGCAAAGGTTCGCCTTCGCAACCTTGCCCGAATGAAACGATAGGGAACGGCGCCGTTTCCAAATGCGGCACTGTATATTCAACAATTTCTTCGGCTGTTGGCTTGAAGGATAAACGGTCCTGTGTAGAAACGATGGTTTCATCTTCCGGTTGAAAGGAAATACATCCCACACAATTGGCATTGCAGGCAGGAGAAGAAGGAATGGGACATTCCCACCGGCCCATAAAATAATTTCGTGCAGCAGGACAATGATAGGTGAGTGCACAATTATTGGCGAGATGTGCAACCAAACGATTGTGCGGATAGTTTTTTAATAAATGTTCAACGCCTTGTTCTACTTTCTTTTCATCAAAGCCTTCATATTCCTGCCGTACATCCTGTTCAATGCGAACAGCAGGAACATAAAATTTATCGTTGTGCCATCCAACAGCGGTGTAGCAAAACAAAGGAAGTGTGGGAGCGTTGGGCAGGGTTTCGTAAGCGGACAGATAAAATCCGGTGTGTGCAGGCGGAATAAATGCAGCCACGGCCCAGCCTTTTTCACACAAACGCATCTCACCCGTTTTTACATCAATGCCAATTCCTCTTCTTTCCGGCAGTTCATACAATTGGCCGCCTTCCGGCAATTCAATCCATTCCCCTTCTGGCACAGGTAAGGCATCCCATCCGCTTCTGCCGACAACATACAAAGATGTGTCTTCAAAAATATTTCCTTTACCATCTGAATATAAAATGTATGGAGACATGAGAAGTTTGTAGTTTGAAGTTTGAGGTTTAGTTCACGTCACCGGATCACGACTCCCGATTCACTGTCGACATTTCCCTTTCAATTTTTTCCCTGCAAAAAGCATTCATCTTTGTTACTTCCAGAATGGAAAGATCCTGCAGCACCTGGAACTGAAGGTATTTTTGATTGGTATAAAAGATGGTAATAAAATCTTCCCGAAGCACTACTTCTGAAACTTCTTCCCATGCTATCAAATGGTTCATGTAGTAACCAGGAACTTTTATTCCTTCATCCTTTAGATAAATTGTTGTTGGTTCAAAAATTTTTCGTTCCGAAAACATCAATACAATGCAAAGCAGCGTAAATACAAACACACCAATATAATCCGATGGTCTGCCGGAGCCAAGCATCATAAATCCCAGGATTGCAAAGCTAATTACCTGCACTATCCGAAGTTGGTAATTGTAATGCCCGGACAGGTCCATCTTTCTTCTGAAAAAACCATAGAACAATGAAATGCTGGCTACCAATAAAATTAAAGCAACAGGCAAAAGGCTTTTGTAGTGATTGAACCGGTAATAATTAGATGCGTTGAAGATCATAAAAAAACCAATCACAATATGCAGCACTCCTGCACTGCGTCTTCTGCTTTCTATGCCTTCAATTTTTACCCTGATGCTATACATTCCTTACGTATTACTCTGTACAATGAGGTTACACAACTTGAACAAAACCCTTGCACCCACATTGGCATCCCAGCCATTTTCACTGGTGCTTACTTCACTAAGGTCAAAGCCAACAATTTTTTTACCAGCTTTGGTGATCTGATTAAATATATAAAAGACCTGCTCGGTTTCAAAACCACCCGGAACCGGAGTTCCCGTGTTGGGACAAAGTTTTGGATCGAGTCCATCAATATCAAAGCTGATGTAAACTTTATCAGGCAGCTGGTTAATGATTTCTTCTGTGATCATTTTAAAACTTTCGCCTTCAAACCGGCGTTCGCTGATCTCTCTTTCAAAATAGGTGCGTATCCGTTGAGAATTTTGTTGAATGAACTCATATTCAACGTGCGAATAGTCCCGTACGCCTACCTGCACCAGCTTTTTTAATTGTGGAATTTCTTTCAACGCATTGTACATAATGCTTGCATGCGAATAAACAAAACCTTCATAAGCTTCACGCAAATCGCAATGCGCGTCTATTTGAAGAATGCCAAAATCGCCATGCTTTTCTGCCAGCGCCTTCATAAAACCAAGTGGAGTGCTATGATCACCGCCGAGAAGTCCCACCAGCTTGTTTTTATCCAGCAATGACTTGGTTTGCTGATGAACCCAATGATTCAAGAAATGGCCGCCTTCATTAACTTCTCTTAAAGTTTTACACATGAACTGGTTGTTCTCTACCACATCACCCTTTGAAATGTAGTCAATGTACAGTTCGGCTTCTTTGCGCAAATAATCGCTTTTCAGCAAAACTTTGCGGTCGGCATCTCTTAAATAAAATCCCTGCTGCCAGGCATCGGGCGAATCCGGATCAAAGAGATCAACCTGTAAACTGGCTTTCATAATTTGTTCGGCCGAACGGGCTGTACCGGAACCAAAGCTCACCGTCACTTCCCAGGGAATGGGAAGGAGTACCAGTTTCGCATCTTCTTCAGAAATGGGTAAGCCAAAAATATTGTTATTGGGGTTACCTGCACTGTTAGGGTCAAATTTCGAAAGATCAATCATTCTTCTTTTTTAAGGCGGTGCAAGTTAACGAGGTTTTGAATTTGTGAAGAAAGTTTAAGGTTTTTGTGGGAAAAAGATGAGATGCGTCTTTAAAGGCAGAAAAGGATAGGCAAAGCTGTAAAAGAAAGTACAGTTTTTAGAAAGGCAAAGAAATGATCGGAAAATCATCAGAGTTACGGAGGAAATCTTTTAAAAGAAAAAGCCTTTGCAGTTTGTCGTTTTGCTCAAGGCTTGTTGCCGATTAGTGCCGAATGTGATTGGAGGAGTTCTCCTATGTATTTTTTTAAGTGCCCTATGTCCTCATGTGGTTCAAAAAAATTGCACTTAGAAGATTGATTGAGGATAGTACTTATTCAATCAATTCTTTCAAGACTTCCATATCTTATAGCAGAACACGGACAAACACTGATCAAAATCCGTGGTTGTCTACCTGATCCGTGTCATCCGTGTTCTAGATACCTAC
>JAICTW010000052.1 GCA_025936195.1 Flavisolibacter sp. | reverse complement strand
TTTGCCGTTCAAATAACATTAAGACAGATTGCTGCGTAAACAAAAGAGCTAGCAGGCAAGGCAAGAAATAAAAAACTACAACCAAACGAGTTTACAGGAAACACTTTCACCATTTCCAACCTGGGAATGATGGATATTGAAGAATTCACGGCCATCATTAACCCTCCCGACAGCGCCATTATGGCTGTAGGAAGAATTAAAGAAGTAGTGGTAAAGAAAGGTGATGAATTTGGAGTGACCAACGTAATGAAAGTGACCATGAGTTGCGATCACCGTAGTGTAGATGGTGCTGTGGGAGCAGCATTCCTGCAAACGTTTAAAAAGTATATGGAGAATCCGGTGACGATGTTGGTGTGAATCTGATTTATTGAATTGATAAGATTAATGGGAAAGGAAGCCTCTGTTTTGCAGAGGCTTCTTTCAATTTGTTCTTTAAAAATCATTTGTTATTCCACTTCCTTTTGAAACAATTGAAACCTTTTCCCTACTGGCAAGGCAGGATGAAAGAGAGTAATTTACTGGTAAGAAGAAGGCTAAAACTTTGGACATCTCACCATGTTCAAAGTTGAATTGTTAGACTTTTTAAAACCCTTATAAGAAAGAGAAACTTCATAGCCGCCTCTGCCTGTTGTAGCAGCCGACAATCCAGATACATTAACATCATAGCTGAAGCCGACTTCCATATTGTTGTAATTAAGTTTAACAACTGGTACAACAGCATCGTTCAGGCGGAAAAACAAACCACCTCCAAAAGAAAGTGATTTGATGTTTGAAGCAGCTTCACTCATATCTGTTACATAATACATCAACTCGCCTCCTGTTATTATTTCAGTATAAGAACCTTGCTTCAGATAATTTGCTTCAACAATCAACTGGGTTTGTTTTCCCAGTGGCGTTTTTATTCCGGCGTTGCCTTGAATTTTTCGATTCAAAAAAAAGCGTTCCTGTTCATAATCTTTTACGGGTTTGTTGAAATGATACAGTGCGGCACCAAGATAAACGTTTCCGCCATTGTAAATTGAACTATTAAAACTCAGGCCCGTTGAAAAGTCTGCAAACCGTGCTTTTAAATCAGAAAAATTTTCACCTGAAGGAGCTGAAGGATCAAACCTGTCTCCCGTATATTGATTGTCGAATGTTAATTTCTTATCGTCAAAGTCTCTTTGCACAGCGCCTACAGCAAAACCTGCGGACAGATACATATTCTTTTCAACACTCAATGACTTATGAAAATTTATTGCCGGCATCAGTTCAACTGTTGTTAACCTTGTAACACCTGCAACATCATACAAAGCCTGCATGCCCACGGTCATAAAATTATTTGATTCGGGGAGGGCAAATTTATATTCGGCACTAAACGTTTTAGTAGCATAAGCGTAACCTACAGCCTTCCATTGATTCCTGTAAACCATCTGTGTTCTTACATCGCCGGTGAAAATTCCTGCAAGTGCCGGATTGCGCAACAAAGGCGTTTCAAAGAATTGAGACAAATGAATATCCTGTGCATGCAATGCATCAGCCATTAAAACAGGGAGAAGTATGAAATAAAAAAAGTGTTTCATTTTAGTTCATTTAACGAATGATCATGATTGTTCCTTTGAGTGTGAAAGATTCTCCACCATCACAAACCATTTCAGCGCTATATACAAATACATCTGTTGGCAAATCTTTTCCGAGATAGGTTCCATCCCAACCCATATTTTTGTCATTGATGTTGAAATTTCTCCTTTCAAATAACAGTTCTCCCCAGCGGTCATATATTCTGAAATAGCTGATGGTTCTTATTCCTTTTCCTCTTGGATAAAAGATATCATTCACACCATCCTTGTTAGGAGTAAAGCTGTTTGGAATAAACACGCCGGCATCGGTGCATTTTAGTTTGATATTGATCGTATCGGTCGCAGTGCAACCAAAGCTGTTTTGTACAACAGCAATATATTTCATGTCTTCTTTCGGAGACGTTGTTGGGGTGTGACAAGCAGTGCAAGAGAGATAAGAAGATGGTGTCCAGGAAATACTGCTTACATCACTACTTAGTTGAGGTTTGAAATAAATGTCCGATCCCACTAAAATTGTTGTATCATTTCCAAGATTGATCTGCGGTAAAGGATTTACTATAATGTGAACACTGCCTGTATCTGTAAAGCATTGATCGGACCCATAACCCACTACAGTATATGTTGTAGTTGTTTGCGGCTTTGCCATGGGGTTTGAAATGTTGCTGTTGCTTAATGTTGGTGCGGGAGTCCATTTATAGCTAACCGCCCCTTCCGCATTTAGTTGAACGCTGGAAGAATAGCAAATTGAATCGCTTACAGGATTAACAGACATTTTGAACGGTTGTGATACCATTATTCTTGTTGAATCAGTACTTGCACAGTTGTGCCGGTTAGTTACTTTCACTGCATACGTGGAATTAAATTCGGGTGAAACAATTATTGATCCAGAGGAAGGAACATTAATGGGACTGAGCGATGTCCATTCGAACATTACGCCATCATGCGCAGTAATCTTTAACGAATCCCCTTTACAGATCAAAGTGTCTTTTGGTGATATACGGATAACAGGATTGGGATGAACAGCTAACTGTTTATATACAGTATCTGCACAAACAGGAGTGGAATACACAATCAATTCTATTTTGTAATTATCTGCATTGGCAAAATTTTGTGCAGGCGGATTCTGAATTGTTGATGTGACTCCATTTCCAAAATTCCAATTCCATTTGATCAGGTTGGAATCTGATACAGCACCTGTAAACACAATGGACCCTTCGGCACAGATAGAATCTTCAGAACTAATTGTTCCTTTTGGTTTTTGAAGAACGGTTATACTATCTGAGAAGCTGGCTTTGCATCCTAAATCGGTTTGTACATCTAAATCAATTGTGTACCTGGAAGGCGCCTTGTAATAAAATGAAGGGGATTTGATATTGGCAGTGTCATTGAGGTTACCAGTTCCGAAATTCCAGTGATATTTAAAAGGCAATTTTAAAGAATCACTTGAGAAAGAGTGAACTTCACTGTTAAACCCAACTTGCCCTGAATCGCAAACAAGATGTTGTGATGGTGTGAATGAAATATTCAGCATGTCAATAATTACGCTATCCTGCATCAGGTAAGTGGAAGTGCATCCTCCCGCATCTTTCATGATTATTTTGGGTTGGTATATTCCCGGCTTGCTATAATCATGAATAGCAAAACTGTCTTTGCCTTGCGAGACATAGCCGTCACCAAAATCCCAACTGAAGTTGACTGTATTTACTGCATCCGCTTTTAGTGTAACTTTTGTAGGTGTACATCCTCTGAGCACATCCGGGCTGATAGTGCCATAGGGCCCTTTCACTGTTATTTGCTTTTTACTTGAATCTACGGTTCCTTTTCCAAAAGCATATAACGTGACCTCATAAACTCCTGGCTGGTAATAGGTGTGCGAAGGATCCGGAGTATTGTTTGAATAACTCTTATCACCAAAATCCCAGAACAAACTATCTGCGCTTAGCGACGTATTTTGAAACTTGCCAACCAATGGGGGACAATTATTGTTGTTGATGTATGATGAAGCAAAATCGAATTGTGCCTTGACTGTTTTGACGATGATGTAAGACTTTTTAATAACCGAATCTGCACAGCCGTATGTGCTTTTGGCAACTAATGTAACCGTATACGTTCCGCTTTGAGTATAAATGTGTGTTGGTGAAACATCCGTTGACTTAGAGGAACCATCGCCGAAATCCCAGCTATAGCTTACACTGTAGTAAGGCCATGCCTCTGTTGTATTGAAAAATTGAACAGGTGTATTCGGTGAGATTATCGTATCGCGAGCATAAAAATGTGCTGCAGGACCATACACTATAACCGCAGAAGTATTGCCAACACTTTCTGCCGAGCAACCATTGGAATCAAAGACCTTAAGCCGCGGATAAAAATAGTTGGCGCCTGAATAAAGATGGCTTGGAGAAGCTTTGTCCAGCAGTGTATCAATTGTGTTATCACCGTAATTCCATATCCACTTAACAATCGGTGCATTTCCGGTTCCTTTTGATGTATCTGTAAGTGTTACTTTACTTCCTGCACAAAAAACAGTGTTGTTAAACTTAAAACCTGCAACAGGACCCGATATTTTCAGTCTGACAAAATTAGAAGTGTCAGAACAGCCATTAATGCCATCATAAGTGATCACTCTCACACTATCTTCTCCGGGCCGGAAACCCGTGGCCATGAAAGAATATTTGGGTGGATACCATGAAGAAGGCAAATAAGTTTGCAATGTTCCATCACCATAAACCAACCGGCCGGTATAAGAATAAGTTAGTTGTGGATATAAGTAATTGTAGAAGTATTTGATACTATCCATTCCTGATACTGTAAATGAAATACTATCGCTTCCGCAAACAACAGTCCTATCAGCTGTAAGAACAGGATTTTGCCTGACCATTATGGACACATACATGGTATCTAAAGTGGTGCATTGATCATTGGAAGCATATAAAACTACTTTGTACACTCCCGATTTTGAGTAGGTATGTGTTACCTGTGGTTTGTTTGTTGTGAATGTTTCCTGTACGGAGCCATCGCCAAAATCCCAGGTCCACTTGTTAGCGCCTTTTGTTGATTGATTGATCGTGATCTCTCCCCGTTCCGAACAATTTTTTGAATAATAAGTTATATCGGTGAAAGGAGGTGTCAATTTTATGAACTGAGGCTTTGTAATGGTATCGCTGCAATATTGGTTGGTAGAGATAAGGGTTACTGTAAACTGACCTTCACTAGTGAAAGCATGAATTGGATCTTTATCATAGGAGACTGTTCCATCGCCAAAGTCCCAATACCATCTATTTGCAGTATCGGTCAGGTCTTTGAATTGGACTGGCGTATTGCCACAGATGGTTAGTCCGCTTAACGATTCAAAATCTGGCTTTGGTTTGCTATAGACGTGAACATAGTTGAAATAGGTAACCGAGTCCTCGCAGCCTCCTGCTGTTTTATACCGAAGTTTAATAGTATAAAATCCCGGGTTAGCAAAAGAATGCTCCGGTTCTGAAACCGTTGAACTTCCACCATCACCAAAACTCCACTGGTAGTCTGTTACTTCACCTTCGGGATAGGATTTGAATTGGATGGTTAGTCCGGGACAGCCATATAATCCATTAACACTGCTGGATTTTGTATAGCTTATCGAAACATTTGGCCGTGATATAACAATGTATTTTCCAAAGGTGGACTGGCAGCCTTCCGCACTTGTTACGGTAAGCGTCACATAATAGCTTCGAACCTGGTTGAAAGTAAAGCTTGCTTTTTTTTGGTTGGAAGTATCTGCAGCTATTCCGGTTCCAAAATCCCATTTCCATCTTGCAGCACCAATTGTTGTATCTTCAAAGTTAACAGTGAGAGGTGCTTTGCATCCGCCATTTTTGTCATTCAGAAAACCATCAAGCTTAAGAGATTTCTCCACTTTTACAGGTTTCGTTACAGTGTCTTTACATGTTCCATAAGTGTTGATCATTTGAACTGTATAGCTTCCGGGTTGCGAATAATAATGGCTAATGTTGTAGCCTGTATAACTTGAATTATCATCTCCCAATTTCCATTCGGTTTGAGCTGGCGTTGGCGTGCTGTTATTTATAAATGAAAGCGACTGCCGGTCACATGATGGTATTGGTATAGTAAACTCTGAATTAAAATTAGCTGCGTTAATGTAGTTAGTTTGGGTAAGGCTGTCTGCACATCCTTCTGAACTGGTTACTTTCAGTTTAACAGTATAGATGCCTTTGTTCTCGTAAAGAACAGGCAAAGGGTCTTTTGCACTTGAAGTTTTATTGTCTCCGAAGTTCCATGAATAGGTAAGAGTGCCGGGGCCTGTGCTGTTATTGGTGAAATTTACTGTTTTGGAAATACTGCACAAGGTTGTCTGGTCGGCAGCAAATGCAGTCTTTACTCCTTGCGTAATTTCCAGCAGCTTATTTTTTTGAAGAGTCGCATCACAACCATAACTGTTTTTTACTGTTAGTTTAACGGTTGGCTTATCAGCAAAAGTGTACGTATGACTGGCGGAGGAGTAACTTATACCATCTGCAATGTTGCCATCTCCAAAATCCCAGAAGTATCTTTCAATGCTTCCATCACCAGGTGTTGAAGAAGAAGTAAAAGTTACCGTGTAGGGAGCGCATCCTTTTGAACCAGAAACAGAAAAGCTGACCTGTGGTTTTTTATAAACGGTGATGGTGGCTGTTTTAATGTCGGTTTGATTACCATCTTTTACAGTAAGTGTTACGGTATAAGTCTTTTCTTCATAATAAATAGCTGCGGCATTTTTATCGCTGCTGGTGCCATTGTTTCCGAAATTCCATAGATAGGTTGCAGAAGATGAAGCATTGATTGTCGTATTTGTAAATGTAACGGTGAGAGGCGAACAGCCCGCTGAATTATCAAGAGTGAAATCTGCTTTCAGTTGAGATAATGAAAAAAGGCTGTTCAACAATAGGACCAATAGAACCCATATTCTTCTCAAAAGATTTAAGCAGTTATAGCGCATAAGCAGTTTAGTTTAGTTCAATACCGTTCTATTCAACTCTGAATTATTCATTGCATATCTTGAAACTCTTTTGAACTTTTGTTCCAGCGAAACAAGCTACTTAATACCAGGGCACCAGTTTTTTTAGTTCGCTGTTATCCGGCCGTTGATAAACAAAACTCAGCTCAAAACTATTTCTAACCATACCACCTGTTTTGAGTGCTGAAGTGGTATAATCGTAACTAACTCCAGCCTGAAGTCCCTCCAGTTGATAACCGATGTAAGGAATGGCCGCGTCGTTAATCCTGTACCATAACCCTAAATCCAACTCCTGTTTTTTGACATCACCAATTTTGATTCCGTAAGCTGTGCCTATTGTCGCTTCATAAGCCGTGCCCTGGCGTTGATGGTTACCCGAAAAATAAAGAATGCCGGCATACCCTACATCCGTTTGTCCACCTGCGGTAATCGTATATCTTACAGGCAACCTGAAATCCTGAATATCCAAATTTTGGTTACGCTGTAAAAGATTGTAAGCACTGGCGCCGATGAAAAAAGAATAGTTTTCCCGGATTTGATTAAAGAGAAGGCCTGCAGCCGCATCAAAATAACCTTTTGAAGAATTAGAAAACTGTTCTGCAATTGGAATAGTTCTATCAAAACCTGTATTGGTAAATTGATTTTCAAAAGTAAACTTCGAATAATCTACCGTTCTTCTGCTATAACTCGCCTGTAACCCCAGACCTAAAGAATTGATATTATCTGCGTCCAATGAAACATTGTAGGCAGTGCTAAAGCCGACAGCGTTTTGCTGCAATGCTCCACTCATGGATTGGTCAGAGAGTAAAGCAAGGCCGAAACCAAGCTTATTGCCTTCAGCAAGGTGATTTTTTAATACACTGAAATCGGCAGATAAAGAGCCGGTAAGATAAGGTGAGCCACCACCCATCCATTGTGATCGGAAATTAGCAGCAACTCTATACGTGCCCGGAGTAAAACCTGTTAAAGTAGGATTATTCCAAAGAGGAGTGGAATAAAATTGAGAGAAATGATAGCTCTGTGCATGTGTGCTATAGACACAGGCTGTACATAACACATAAAATAATATCTTCTTCATAAGCTTATTTCTTTATCTCATGAGCACTGATTTGCCGGAAGCTTTCACAGGGTTTCCTTTAATGTCTATTCCTTCGAAAACCCAGGTATATGTTTCCATAGGCTGGCTCTTGCCCTGATAATTACCATCCCATCCTTCATAGATAGTTTTTGTTTCATAAAGCAGTTGACCCCATCTGTTATACACCCTGAAGTATTTGATTGAAGTGATATTTAAAAGAATTGGACGAAGTAGGTCATTAGATCCATTGCCATTGGGCGCAAAGGCTGTCGGAACAAAAACATTAATATCTTTTAAAAGCACTACTTCCAAAGAATCAGTTGTGATACAGCCTGATGGCATTGTGATGTGAATAGCATATTTTCTATCTGCGGTTGGAGTCAAAACAGGTGTTCTTGATTTGGCATTATCCAGATCAGTTGGAGGAATCCATTGATAGGTTTTTCCAATGTTTCTTGCAGTTAATTGCTGAGGTCTTCCAAATGTGCCGGATATTAGGGGATATCTTATTCCCGGAATTGGAGCTTCAATTTTAATTGTCTTTTGCAAAGTATCATTGCTGTTAGGGCAATCCTTTAAAGACGTAATTAACGATACAGTATAAGTGCCAATTTTAGAATAAGTATGTTGCGGTGAAACACTGGTAGTGGTTTGGTTGTCGCCAAAACTCCATAGGTAATTGATATTATTTCCTGATGCAGCGTTAGTAAAGTTTACAGGAAGATTTAAACAATAGGAATCGAAAGAGAATGCTGACTTGGGTTTATTTGAAATGGTAACAGGAATTGCGGTTGAGGTTGCCGGACAACTTTGTTGTGTTGTTATAACTGAATATTCACCACTCTGTTTTACTGTATAATAGGATTGTGTTGCTCCGGCTATAAGAGTGTCGTTGCGATACCATTGATTATCTGAACTGACCGAAGAAACAAGAATTACACTATCACCGCTGCACAGATTAGTCTTTCCGGAAGTTGAGATAGAAATCTTAGCCGATTTTAAAGTAATGATTTTGCTAATCGTATCGAATGTGTTTTGCCCATTGGTTATTTTCAATTTTACCGTGTATCTGTTTTTGCTATTTTGGCTGGAGAAAATGTGTTCCGGACTGATCTCATTTGAAAAAGTACTATCACCAAAATCCCATTCATATTTTAAATTGGATCCTTTGGATGCATTATAGAACTTAGCACTATTTGAACCGCAAATAGAGTCTCTAAAAAGAAAATCTGCCTTTAGGTAATTGAATAGGAAATAATTGGTAGCTGATTGTCCGGTAATTGGGTTCTTGTATTGCACCAGCACTGTATCGCCAGATGCCACTTTTATGGCAGTTGCGGTACTTAAGTTTTTTGAAAAGCTGATTTTGGAGAGAAAAGTTGTAGTAGTCATTCCTCCTGACCTTACTGCGGATTGAGTTACTCCCAATGGATCCGAAGTTGATGATATCTTCACTTCGATCTCGTTCACGCCTTCGTATTCAATCATAGGATCATTTACCTCTATAATTCCTTTTTCATTATAGTTATCAAAATAATATTTATCGAAGCTTACCGAGGGGGAATTAGTG
>JAICTW010000441.1 GCA_025936195.1 Flavisolibacter sp. | reverse complement strand
AGAAACAGCAAAAGAGAAAGATTTGCTTCTTACAATAAAAAACAAAAGTCAGACTGTTTTTTTGACAAGCGACAAGAAAGCTAAGATTACCGTTGATCCCGGTATGACTTCGTTGTATGAAGAAGTGAAATAAAAATCCCGCCAACTGCGGGATCTTATATCTTCAAAAGGCTCTTTCTTCACTATACCAACATGGTAACCGGGTTTTCCATGTATTTTTTAAATGTTTGAAGGAAGGTTGCGCCGACCGCGCCATCTACACTTCTGTGATCGCAGCTCAATGTAATCTTCATCACATTCGTTACCCCAAAGCTGTCGTTGCTGTTGTTAGTTTCCGGACTAACAACTTTCTTTCTCACTACAACTTCTTTAATTCTGCCAACGGCCATAATTGCACTGTCAGGAGGATTAATGATAGCTGTAAATTCTTCAATATCCATCATTCCCAAATTAGAAACGGTGAAAGTATTTCCGGTAAACTCGTTTGGTTGAAGTTTTTTATTTCTTGCTTTGCCTGCCAACTCTTTACTTTCAGCAGCAATCTGGCTCAATGTTTTTTGATCGGCAAAGCGAATGACTGGGACAATCAATCCTTCGTCAATGGCAACGGCCACACCAACATGTATGTGCTGGTACTGGCGAATAAAATCTCCCATCCATGAACTGTTCACAGCAGGATGTTTGCGCAATGCCATCGCAGCTGCTTTCACCACCATATCGTTGAAGGAGATCTTTACATCACTCACCTCATTCATTGCTGCCCTCGATGTCATGGCATTGTCCATGTTAATTTCCATCGTGAGATAGAAATGCGGAGCATTGAATTTGCTTTCGCCCAAACGCTTGGCAATTACCTTGCGCATTTGCGAGTTGTCAATATCTCTGTAGCCTTCCTGTCCGGAAACAATGGGTTGAGCTGAAGCCTGCGCTTTTGGCTGGGCAGCCTGCTGTGCAGGATTGAAATTATCAATATCGCTTTTAGTAATTCTTCCATTATCGCCGGTGCCTTGAACCTGCGAAAGATCAATCCCCTTTTCCTGCGCTAATTTTTTAGCAAGCGGCGAAGCTTTGATCCTTCCTTCGGGTGTTGTAGAAGCACCTGTGGCCTGAGAGGAAACTTGATTGGCTGCCTGAGGTTGTTGTGCAGTTGATTGCTGCTGTTGTTGAGGCTTATTACTTGTATCCTGTTTCTTGTCTGCTGCTCCCTGTCCCAGTTTTTTCCCTGCTTTTGCTGAATTCACAATGCTATTTACATCCACTTTGCCTTCTTCACCAATAATGCAAAGCAGATCATTCACGGCAATTTTTTCTCCTTCCTTTGCTCCCTGGTATAAAAGCTTTCCGTTCTTATAGCTTTCCAGTTCCATAGTGGCCTTGTCGGTTTCAATGTCTGCCAGCACATCGCCTTTCTTCACCGTATCACCAACTTTTTTGTGCCAGGCAGCTATTACACCTTCCGTCATGGTATCACTTAGTCTTGGCATCAACACCACCTCTTCCATTTGGCTTAAATCCAAATGACCAGTTGGAACATCACCTTCTGCTTTCTCCGGAGTATCGGTTTCTTTGGTTACTGGTTTTTTCATATCGGGTTTTCCCTCAGCAGATGGTTTGCCTTTCACCAAACCGGAAACATCTTCACCGGGGTTACCTAATATTGCCAACAGATCATCCACCTGTATTTTGGCTCCTTTATCGCCGCCAGTATATAATAAGGTGCCATCTTTATAACTTTCCAATTCCATTGTTGCTTTGTCCGTTTCGATCTCGGCAAGCAGATCACCTTTTTTTACTTTATCGCCCACCTTTTTATGCCATGCTGCAATAACACCTTCGGTCATCGTATCGCTCAAGCGGGGCATCAATATCACTTCGGCCATGTTATTCTTTTATTTTGAGTGCCCGAAATTAAAGCAAAAACAGGGAAATGAAACCAATTGAAGCATCAGGCAGTTGAAAACAGAGAAATGAACTTTAAGAACTGGTCTTTTACTGCCATTGTATAGCTATTGCTGTGTAGCATTCCTCATCATTCAGTGATCGTGACCACTAAAAATATTCAGCCTTTAGGTAAGTAATTGTTCATAGCTGAACCGGCAGCAGTACATCTGTACTTGCCTTCAAATTAAATTTATTCTCAAAATCACGTCCCCAATATCAGTTAAATTCGCTCTTATGAATACAAGAGCAGAAGCATTTGAAAGATTGGTTTCCATAATGAATGAGCTGCGGGAAAAATGTCCCTGGGACCGCAAGCAAACCATTCAGTCGCTACGCCAAATGACATTGGAGGAAACCTACGAATTGACTGATGCCATTACAGAAACGGATTGGAAATCTATAAAAGAAGAACTGGGCGATTTGCTATTACACATTGTTTTTTATTCAAAAATTGCTTCTGAGCAAAATAGATTCACGATTGAAGATGTATTGAATGGAATTTCCAAAAAATTGATTGATCGTCATCCTCATATTTATGGCGATGTAGAAGTAAGCAGTGATGAAGATGTAAAAAAGAATTGGGAAAAGCTAAAATTGAAAGAAGGAAAGTCATCTGTTTTATCAGGCGTTCCCAAAACGTTGCCCGCATTAATCAAAGCCATGCGGTTGCAGGAGAAAGCAAAGCAGGTAGGTTTTGAATGGGAGAACAAAGAACAGGTGTGGGAAAAAGTAAAAGAAGAAGAAATGGAATTGCAGGAAGCAATTGAAGAAGGAGATCAAAAAAAGATTGAAGAAGAATTTGGCGACGTGGTTTTTTCGCTGGTAAACTTTGCACGGTTTTTGAACATTGATGCTGAGAATGCTTTGGAAATTACCAATAAAAAATTCATTAAACGTTTTACACAAATGGAAGAAAAAGCAATGGCATCAGGAAAAAACCTGAATGATATGAGCTTGCAGGAGATGGACTCCATTTGGGATCAAATCAAAAGAGATAAGGCTTGAACATTCCCACCGTACATAGTGACCTGCCCAAACGCAGTTTACTGTTTTTTGCCGTAGGCGTATTCCTGCTATCTTTTCTTTCCTCCTGGTATTTCAGGGTCCAGCCTTCCGTTGATCACGAACAACGATTGTTGCAGTTTTATGTAAGCGAACAACAGAAGGATGCCCGGAATTTATTGCATGATACGGCATTAATGCGTAAGCTGGTATTAAAAACAGAGTCGTTAAACGAGTTCAAAAAGATAGCTGCTAAAGAATATGGTGTTTTTCTGTTTGCTGAAACAATTTCCGATTACCAGGATCTTCTTTTTTGGAACAATCAAAAGATACTGCCACCCAATGCTGATTTCAGTTTAAAGGACGGAAGTTATTTTCAGAGACTGGCCAATGGTTATTATGTTGTCAATAAAACTACTTTACGTTTTGCGGGCATGAGCAATAACATCATTGCTTATGTTTTAATACCGGTGCTAAACCAATTTTATGTAGAAACCAATTACCTCGTTACTTCATTTGTTCACGACGAAGATGCAATTAATAAAATAAGACTTGCAGATGGACGCACCAATTACCCGATAAAATCTTT
>JAICTW010000776.1 GCA_025936195.1 Flavisolibacter sp. | reverse complement strand
CAAACCCAAATTGGAAAGAAGCGCTTGTGCCACACCTTTGGTGTAATAAATATCAGAAGGCTTTGCTTTTTCTTTCCAGCTATTTTCATTGAGCAGTCCTGTTACATACAAACACAAATGATTGGTCTCATAGTATTGTCCCACACCCGACGTAGAATAGGTTTTACCAAATTCAAAAAACTTGAGGCTGTTGTTTTTTCTGTTGATGTTAAAAGCAATTACTTCCAGTGCTGTTTGCAACATGGAAGGACGCATAACGTTTAACTCATTACTCAGGTTGTTCAGCAGCTTCACGGTTGTTTTTAATTCATCTTCCGAAAAATAAGCCGAGTTGGTAATGGAGTTGGTGAGTATTTCGGTAAAGCCAACACCTGTAAGAACGTTTGAAGTTTTTTCTTTCAACACTTCCGTCTTATAGTTTTCTTCAATGGAAGGAGAAATGCTGATTGTGGTTGGAATATCAATATTGTCCAATCCGTCAATGCGCAAGATTTCTTCAACAATGTCGGCTGGTAAAGAAATATCCGGCTTATGATAAGGAACTTCTACGGTAATGGCATCAACACTTTCACGGGCTACACTAAAGCCAAGTGATTCTAAAATTTTCCGTACAGCATCGGGATGATAATTTTTGCCACTTAGCTTTTTCAGGTAATGATATTTCAACGAAACTTCTTTCTTTGGTTCGGGTTCGGGATAAACATCAATAATATCGGAAGCAATGATTCCTCCTGCCATTTCTTTCATCAGCATAGCTGCTCTTTTCAGAACATTTACCGTGTTGGAAATGTCAATACCTTTTTCAAAACGTGTGGCAGCATCTGTTCTTAATCCATGGCGGAAAGAAGTTTTGCGAATAGAAACCGGATCGAAATAAGCACTCTCCAAAAAGAGATTAGCTGTTTTCTCCGTAACGCCACTATGTAGTCCACCAAACACACCGGCAATGCACATGGGTTCTTTGCTGTCGCAGATCATCAGATCTTCGCTGCTTAATTTTCTTTCTTTTTCATCCAGTGTAACAAAAGGAGTTCCTTCCAGCAGATTTTTGACGATCACTTTATGATCTTTTATCTGATCGTAATCGAAAGCATGTAAAGGTTGTCCTGTTTCGTGCTGAATAAAATTGGTGATGTCAACAATATTGTTGATGGGACGAAGACCAATTGACTTTAGGCGTTCCTGCAACCATTTGGGTGATTCCTGGATTTTTACATTGGCAATGCAAACACCGGAGTAACGCTTGCAGGCTTTTTTATTTTCAAGCGAAACTGAAATGCCAAGAGAAGCTTTATCCACTTTAAAATTGGTGGGAGGAATAACCGCTTTTAGATCTTTCTTATCGTGATGGCTTAAGTAAGCGCAAACATCTCTTGCCACACCCCAATGGCTCATTGCATCCATGCGGTTGGGCGTTAGTCCTATTTCATAGATCACGTCACTGTATGGATTAAAATATTCGTCGGCTCTCATTCCAACCTTTACATCATTGGGTAGAACCATGATCCCTGCGTGAGAAGTACCTAATCCAATTTCATCTTCAGCGCAAATCATTCCATAGCTTTCCACGCCGCGGATCTTGGCCACTTTCATTGTTAGCGGATCGCCTGATGTTGGATAAATGGTTGTTCCCACGGTAGCAACAATTACTTTTTGTCCGGCAGCAACATTGGGTGCGCCGCAAACAATTTGCAAAGGCTCGTCCTTACCAATAGTTACTTTGGTCAGTTTTAATTTATCAGCATTGGGATGTTGTTCTGTTTGTAAAACTT
>JAICTW010000709.1 GCA_025936195.1 Flavisolibacter sp. | reverse complement strand
ATCAATTCGATCATTCAACAAAGCGGCGTCTAAAGTTTTTGTAAATACACCAGTTACACCAAGCGCATATAAAGGTGTTAGAGTATCCACATCACCTTCTCTTTTTATGTACACCAATTCAGAGGCAACACCTTGTTTTTTCAACAGGTTCTGCACCAATGTAGCCTGCCAAACAGCCAACTGGCTGTCACGTGTTCCAATTCTTAAAGCTCTTTGCATTAATTTTTCGTGTTGATAAAATCGTTCAGCGCTGCAAGGTACTGACAGCCGCGTTGGTTTTGCTGTTTGATCTTTCCCGCTGTTTCGTTCAATACTCTTTGGATCTGTACGTCAATTTGTTTGGAGCAGGTGGTTGTTGGATGGGAATACGAAGGATGCAGGTATAATTCTTTCAACTTTATTTTTAGTTGCTTCAGCATCGGCACATGCTTGCGCATTTGGTACCACTCTTTGAATTCGTCCATTATTTCAGCAATGATTGTATGCGCTTTGGGTACTTCTGCCATGCGCATGCGCAGGGTTTCATCTTTTAGTTTGGAAAGTTCATCCACATTTATCATCTGCACATTGGGCAAATGCTGCGCATCTTCATGAACATTATAAGGAATGGAAAGATCAATAATTAATTTCTGGCCATGTCCTTCTATATGTTCCTTCAAAATAGTTGGTTCAGGAGAATTGGTAGCCACTAAAATGATATCCGCTTTTGCAACTTCCTGATGTAAGTTTTCAAGTGAAGCAGATCTTAATCCTAATTCCCTGGCTAGTTCTTCTGCTTTTTCCGGAGACCGGTTTATCAATGTAATCTTATCTGTTTCTAAATAATCAACAAGGTTCTTACAGGTATTGCGGCCAATTTTGCCAATGCCTAATAACAGAATATTTTTTTCAGAAGGGTCAGCAATCATTTGTTTGATGTATTGAACCGCCGCAAAGGAAACCGAAACGGTGCCGCCACTCAGCTCCGTATTGTTCTTAATTAATTTGGAAGATTGCAATACACAATTAATCATTCGTTCTGTAAATGCACCAACAAAACCTTCGCTCTTGGAAAATTTCACAGCATTCTTTAGCTGTCCTACAATTTCGTAATCGCCTAAAATCTGAGAATCTAATCCGGCACCAACACTAAACACGTGTTCAATGGCTTCTATTCCGTTTTTAATGTAAGCAGATTGCTTAAATGTTTCTGAATTACCGATCGTTTCAGAACATAATAATTCTACCAATTGATGGCTACAATAAGCGAAACCATAAATTTCTGTGCGGTTACAGGTGGAAAGAACAAAGACCTCATTCAGTCCCTGCATGGCTGCTTTTTGTAAAATCCGGGAGTATTGTTCATTACCAATGGCAAACTGCCCTCTCACAGAGGCATCGGATTTTTTATAATTAATTCCGGCTACATAAAAGTCTGATATGTCCTTGAGATATTCTGTGTTCATTCGTAGGTGAACGTCGTGGTGCAAAAATAATTTGACAATCTGCTCAAGCCTAAAAACTCTGTCATTGCACTGTCATTTGAATGTTTGAGTTTTATCAGTTTTCATTTTCAGCTATTGTATTGTACAATCTAATGAAGCAGTTGTAACCTACATTTGTTGCCTTATTATGAAAAGAGCAATTGTTTTGATGAATTTAGGTTCTCCGGATTCTACCGAAGTGAAAGACGTGAAAAAATATCTTGATGAATTTTTGATGGATGAACGGGTAATTGATAAATCCTGGTTGTTTCGGGCCTTGCTGGTAAAAGGAATCATTGTGCCTTTTCGTGCGCCTAAATCGGCAGAAGCCTATAAAACTATCTGGACGGAAAAAGGTTCACCATTAATTGTTATCTCTGAACAATTGGCCAATGCTGTAAAAAAAGAAGTGGAAGAACCTGTGGTCACTGCCATGCGTTACGGAAATCCTTCTGTGAAAAAGGCTTTTGATGAATTAGTGAAAAAAAATCCTGACCTGGAAGAAGTGATTGCTGTTCCTATGTATCCGCATTACGCAATGAGCAGTTACGAAACAGCAGTTGAATATGCAAAAGAGCAATACAAAAAAGGTGCATACCAATTTAAGCTTACT
>JAICTW010000467.1 GCA_025936195.1 Flavisolibacter sp. | reverse complement strand
GCTCTTCTTAAAATTCTTCGTATCACATAACCTGCTCCGGTGTTGGAAGGCAATTGTCCATCGGCAATAGTGAAAGAGATGGCACGAATATGATCAGCTAAAACTCTAAAAGCAATATCTGATTTGGAATCAGTGCTTCCGTATTTTTCATTCGTGATCTTTTCAATCTTTTCAATGGTACCGCTAAAAACGTCCGTATCGTAATTAGAATGTTTACCCTGGATCACTCTTACCAAACGTTCAAAGCCCATTCCGGTATCTACATTTTTCGAAGGCAGTGCTTCAAGCGTTCCATCTTTTAAGCGATTGTATTGAATGAACACGTCGTTCCATATTTCAATCACCTGCGGATGATCGGCATTGACCAGGGTTTTACCATCAATTTTTTTTCTTTCTTCATCGGTTCTGGTATCTACATGAATTTCGGTGCAAGGGCCGCAAGGTCCTGTGTCACCCATTTCCCAAAAATTATCTTTCTTATTTCCTAATAAAATCCTGTCTTCATCAATCCATTTCTTCCATTCATTTTCTGCTTCCTCATCTTTGGGTAATCCTTCTTTTACATCACCTTCAAAAATGGTTACATATAAACGGTCTTTCGGAATATTTAACACAGAAGTCAGAAATTCCCAGCTCCATTCAATGGCTTCTTTTTTAAAATAATCGCCGAAGCTCCAGTTACCCAGCATTTCAAACATGGTATGATGGTATGTATCCACACCCACTTCTTCCAGGTCGTTATGCTTGCCGCTTACACGCAAACATTTTTGCGTATCGGCAATGCGTGGGTAAGGCGCAGGCTTGTTGCCAAGAAAATAATCCTTGAACTGGTTCATTCCCGCATTGGTGAACATGAGTGTAGGATCGTTCTTCACCACAATGGGAGCGGAAGGAACAATATGGTGTTGTTTGGACTTAAAGAATTCTAAAAATTTGCTTCTTATTTCTGTGCTTGTCATCATGCAATGTGCGTATTTAAGAATCCCGCAAAGCGGGACAGGTTGCTAACCGGCTAATGATAAGAACTTTTCTATCGCAAAGACACTTGCATTATGCTGAACAGAATTACCGAACGTACAAGTGAGTGATGGCGCCTGCTGCGCCACAGGCCACAACGGACGGCGATAGCAGTAATGCAGTCTGGCCCATCATTCTTACTTCTCAACAATTAGGTTGATTTTTGCAATAGATGCACTTATTTTTGTTAGCTCTCCTTTAGCGGAGGCAAAGGTAACAATTGAGTTGCTTGTAATATTCCAATTACCGATGAAGAAAATCAAATACTACTACAACACCCATACACTTCGCTATGAAAAGCTGGTTACTCCATTCAGGGTAAGGCTTTTGCGGGTGTTTGCTTTTCTGGCTACTGCTTTTGTTACGGCAGCTTTGATCTCTTATTTCGCTTTTCAGTTTGTTGGTTCGCCTAATGAAAAGTTTTTGCGAATGCAGAACGAAGCAATGAAGGAAGACCTGCAGGATCTAAGTGATTCGGTTCAGCAAATTCAATCGAAAATGTCGGAGCTGGAAAGAAGGGATAACACGGTTTACCGCAGCATTTTTGAGGCCTCTCCTTTACCAGACAGTGCCCGTGCTAATTACCTTGAGAAACAAAAGGAAATTGCCACAGTGGAAAACATGAGCAATAATGAGCTGGTCCGTTCCATTGCGCAGGCTGTAAATAACTTAAAGAACCGCATTGCTGCGCAGAATGCATCTTACAGGCAGATTGGAAATTTGATCAACAACAAAGAAAAATTACTGGCAGCTACGCCGGCCATCCAACCCGTAAGCAATAAGGACCTTAGTCGTATAGCATCTGGTTTTGGTTATCGCATTGACCCTATTTATAAAACGGTAAAGTATCATGCAGGGCTGGATTTTTCAGCACCGCAAGGAACTCCTATTTATGCCACTGCAGATGGTGTGGTAACAACAGCAGGCTTCAGCGATGGCGGTTATGGTAATCATGTGGTCATTAATCATGGTTATGGTTACGAAACCTTATACGGTAACATGTATAAAGTGAAAACAAGAGTGGGACAGCATGTAAAACGCGGCGATTTGATAGGCTATGTAGGAAGTACAGGAAAATCAACAGGTCCGCATTGTCATTACGAAGTACACAAGAATGGGCAGAAGTTAGATCCAGTTTATTTCTTTTATAATGATTTAAGTCCGCAGCAATTTGATGAGATATTAAAGCGGGCAAGCGCATCCAACCAAAGCTTTGATTAAATCTGAACTAGATGAATGAGAACGTTGGATGAGCAGGATAATTTCCTAAAATCAGATCCTAAAATTTATTTCCACAAAATCTTTTCAATCTAGCCAAATCTTGGTTGGGATACTTATATTTGAATACGGTCATGGATAAGTCTTTGAGTCAAATAACTTTTGAATTTTTTGGTCAGCAGCAGGAGGAGGAAACAAAGAACAGTCTTCCTGAGCAAAATAATTTACCTCCGCGGCAAAAGCCAAAACCTGTAAGAGGAAGAAAAGCGTTGAAAGATTTTGAAACGGATATAGAGCAGGTAGAAGTTCCCGAAGATGAAATTCTTTTTCAAAAACAATATTACTCCATTGGTGAGGTGGCGGGAATGTTCAAAGTGAACACGTCGCTTATTCGCTTTTGGGAAAACGAATTTGATATTTTAGAGCCAAGAAAGAATAGAAAAGGAGATCGTTTTTTCAAACCTTCTGATGTAAAAAACCTTCAATTGATCCACGATCTTTTGCGCCGCCGGAAATTCACCATTGAAGGAGCAAAGGACTATCTTAAAAAAAATAAGCAGGGACAGGAGAAATATCAGATGATACAATCCATGCAAAAAATCAGAGCATTTCTTCTTGAGTTGAAAGCGAACCTTTAATAGTGAAGTGAGTGAATATATTTTGGGGAGTTGGCAGTTCAAAATCGAAACATCCTTTAGAATGGAAGAATAACTGAACGCTATGCAGGGAGTAGCCATCGGCAAATCTTTTAATGTTTTTGTATCAAGCTACCGTAAGACTATAACGATCTAAAGAACTCTCCAATTCACGATTGACGTCTTCACCATTGTTTAACAACACACAACTTCTTTTCCGTGCCTGCAGCCTTAATTTTGAGAACACAACCTTAGTTATGAAGCAGATTCTATTTATAGCAGCAATCATCTTTTCCGTTCATGTTGC
The DNA here is from genome assembly GCA_025936195.1 of Flavisolibacter sp. The sequence continues at coordinate 242 of JAICTW010000467.1, read as the reverse complement.
GTCGGCACAAACGGAAGTTAGCCATGATGCAAGTGGTAATAAAGTTTTGAAAGGTTTTATTACCAAACAGGAATTAGCTACTGATTCTTCATTCACCTGGTTCGCTCAAAACCAGCAGGGCTATACTCCCGACCAGAATGCATTGCAACTTTTAAAAGCGAACAGGGATTCTGTCAACATCATTGCTTTCGGCGGTACCTGGTGCGGCGATACCAAATACATCCTTCCCAAATTTTTTGTTT
>JAICTW010000615.1 GCA_025936195.1 Flavisolibacter sp. | reverse complement strand
TTGCAAAGAACATTCTGAGTAGAAATGAAGAGTGCATTTAAAAGAAATTACCCTTTCGGGTGATAGAACGCCAATGTTACAGGATTATATTTGGAAAGAGCCGCACCGCTGCTGCTTCTTATCCTGTAACTTTCATAAATGAAAAAAATCTTACTTGCCATGCTTTTTTTCATATCGCTGCTAAGCGGAGGGGCGCAGCAAAGGGTGAGTAGATTATCTGTTTTTATTTCTCCTTTTACAGATTCAGTTCAGTTAGCTACACAACAATTTTCCAAAGCAGTTCATGCAGCAAAAAAAGATACGGCACAGGCACTTGCCTTGCTCAGAAATGCGGCAGACATTTTTCACAAGAACCATTTGGCGAAAGAAGAAGGTAAATGCCGCATGACTATGGGAGATATTTATTTTGAAAAGGGACAGTACAACCGTTCCTTTGGTAATTACCTGGCAGCGGAAGATTTGTTTTATGAAGTAAGCCAGCGGGATTTATTTTATGCTGCGCTTGGAGTGGCTAAATCGCAGTACCATCGCGGTCTTTATCGCTTTGCTATCAAATCGTTTGGAGAGGTTATTGAATACGCTTTCAAAAATGATGACGAGCAACTAAAGGCTTCGGCTGCCGAATATCTTGGCGATATTTTTTTTATTCTGCAATCCAATACAGAAAGTAAAAATTATTTCACTAACGCTTTTATAGCCAGCAAAAAATTAAATGACGATAAAGCCTGCCTGCGCATTGCCGACAAACTTTTTACACTGCACTATCATGCCCATCGCTTTGACAGTGCTTTCTGGTATAGCGATTTCAGTGTTGCTCTTGCTAATAAAATTCATCAAAAGAACATTCTTCAAATCTCTTGTCTTAACCGGATTTCTGCCCTTACCAGATTAAAAAAAATGGAAGAGGCAAAATATGAATTAGAACAGTTTGCATCAGCAGAGATTCCTCAAGCGGACATGAATACAAGAATCCGTTATGAAGCCATCAAAGGAAATTATTACATGGCCTTAAAAGAAAATCAAACAGCCCGGGAGTTATATGATTCCGCCCTTCAACATGCTTCCGTCATCAACACACCGGACCTGCAGTCCGTAGTGTACAGCAATATGGCCGAATCTTTTGCTGAACAAAAAGATTATGAAAAAGCTTATCAGTACAGCCTCATGTATTTTGAAATGATGAACGATTTTTATAGTAATTCCATCAACCATCTTAGCAAAATTGAAAGCCTGGTTAAAGAAGATGTGGCCAATAACAAAATAAAATATTTAAACAGCATCAATAAGATCAGGGAACTGCAATTGTTGCGGGAAATGGATGCCAAACAAAATCTCGAGAATGGAAACAGGTTGAAAGATTCGATCCTTCAAAAAGAAAAGCAGCTTGGTATTGCATTAGGATTGGAAAATAAATACAAATCAAAACAATTGGAAAGCCAGCAGCAATTGAGCACGGCACTGAACAGGGAATCGCAATCGCAAAAAAAACAATTGCGCAAAGAACAGGTTTTACGATGGACGCTTGTTGCAGGGATCATTTGTTTGCTTTTATTGGGAACGTTGGCCTGGTATCAATATGCCAGAACGAAAACAAAAAACCGGATCATTCAAAAACAGTCCGTTGAATTGCAGATCTTGATGAAAGAAATTCATCATCGTGTAAAAAATAATTTGCAGATTATTTCCAGTCTGCTGGATATTCAGTCTTTGACCCTGGACAATGAAGCGGCCATTCAGGCCATCAAGGGAAGCAAGAACCGTGTGCAAAGCATGGCAATTCTCCACCGTTTTCTTTACCATGAAAACAACATCCGCGGCATTATGGTTGAAGACTACATGAAAAACCTTTCCGAAAACCTATTTTCTTCCTACAACATCAATCCTGATAAAATAAAACTGGAAACAGACATTGATAAATTAAACCTTGATGTTGACACCATGATCCCGTTGGGACTTATTATCAATGAACTGGTAAGCAATTCCCTGAAGTATGCTTTTGAAACTGCTGGTACAGGAAAAGTTTTTATTTCCCTGAAAGAAAAAGAGAACTGTCTTCATTTGCAGGTAAGGGATAATGGCAAAGGATTTCCGGAGGCAATGATCCAACAAAAGCAAACCTTTGGCCTGCAACTGATCACTGCATTTGCGCAAAAACTAAAAGCGAAGCTGGATATCTATAATGATAATGGCGCTGTGGTTACTATGAGTATTAAAAAATATAAGCTCGCTTAAACTTTTATTGCTCATGAATGAAATAAAAGTATTGATCGTGGAAGATGAACCGGTCATTGCCCAGAACATTTCCTTGTATTTGAATAATAATGACTTCAGTGTTTCGGGCATTGCTTATGATTATGAGGAAGCGATTGGCCAGCTTCAGCAGAATACGCCTGATGCGGTTATACTTGATATCAGCCTTGAGAACAGTATGGATGGAATCAAGATCGCAGAAGTTGTCAATTCAAATTATAAGATACCTTTCATTTTCCTCACTTCCTATGCAGACCGAGTAACGCTTGAAAAAGCAAAAGGCGTAGAACCAAGCGGATACATTGTAAAACCATTCAATGAAAAAACATTGCTTGCCACACTGGAGATCGCCATTTCCAATTATGCCAACAAAAGCAATCATCAAATGCCTGGATTGAATCTTCAAAAAATAAACAGGCATTTATTATCACCGCTTACAGAAAGAGAGTTTGAAGTGTTGCAAC
>JAICTW010000629.1 GCA_025936195.1 Flavisolibacter sp. | reverse complement strand
GTCGTATCTACCCATAAGCCTGCTTTTGGCTTTGAAATGGGACTTACAGCAAAATATCCGGTTTCTAAAAATGTAAAGCTTAGAGCAGGATTGCAGTTCAACATAAACAGGTACGAAATAAAAACTTACAACTCGTACGCTCCTCAGCAGGCCATTATCCAACTTAATGATCGCAGTGGTGCTATAGATTATATGCGTACCTATACCAACTACAATAATTACTCGGGATACAAATCCACCTGGTTACAAAATTTCTACTTCCAGGTTTCAGCGCCAATAGGTTTAGAGCTTAAAGTAAAGGGTGATGACAAGATGCAGTTTGGTGTTGCCTCCACTGTTCAACCCACTTATTTGCTCAGCGATAAAGCTTATCTCATTTCATCTGATTATAAAAATTATGCAGAGATGTCAGGATTGGTTCGCAGGTGGAATGTCAATACCAGTTTAGAAACTTACGTTGCCTATTCAACCGGTCACCTCAACTGGCAGGTGGGTCCGCAGGTTCGATACCAACTTCTTTCAAGCTATCTGAAAAAATATCCTGTAAAGGAGAATTTGTTTGATTTCGGTTTAAGAGTAGGTATCTCAGTCAATAAATAAAACAGGAAATCTAATTGCTTATTGAACCCTGCAACAATCTTTGCAGGGTTTCGTTTTATACGGAAATGTAATTTTACCAAATGAATAAACTGCTCGTTTGCCTCTTGCTTCTTTCTGTTTTTGCATCCTGTAAAAGCAAGCCGGATAGTACCAAAGTATATTTCTCAGTGGTTAATTTTATTGGCAGCCAGGTAAGGCAAGTTGACACCACTCAGTTAAGCTTCACAAAAATCACAACGGTTGATAGCTTGTCCGACACTAGTAAAATAACTAAGGAAGAATTTAACAGGCACGCAAAGGAGTTTCTTGCTTTACCGGATATTGCTTCTTCCGATAAGATGAACGATTTTAAAGAAACCAATGATTACGATGAAACATTAGGAGATGTGCTACTCATTTACACTCCCAAAAAAGACGATGCTGAAATAAGAAATGAAACCATTATGATGCAACCGGATGACAACGGAAATACGCATGTAAAAACAATTTTAATAAATACAATTAACACGGGAAAGGATTCAACGGTTGAAAAAAACATGACCTGGCATGTAGATAAGCGTTTTCAGATTGTTACTAAGACGGATAAACCTAATCAACCTGAAAAGATCAATACAATAATTATACAATGGGAATGATTTAGTAAAACAGGAGATAGAAAGAAATGACGCAGAATGAATTTCAAACCATAGCTTCCTCTTTGCCCAGCCTGCCGGGCATTTATAAATACTACGATGCTTCCAGTCATTTGCTTTATGTAGGCAAAGCAAAAAATATTCGAAAGCGGGTAAGTTCCTATTTCAATAAAACGCTGTCCAGCTATAAAACATATGAGCTGGTGAAACGCATCAACCGCATTGAATTTACTATCGTCAATTCGGAGCAGGATGCTTTTTTGTTGGAAAATTCACTCATCAAACAATTTCAGCCCATTTTCAATATCAACCTTAAGGATGACAAAACCTATCCGTACATTGTTATTAAGAACGAACCATTCCCAAGAGTTTTTTTAACCCGTCAGAAAATTGAAGACGGCTCACAATATTTTGGGCCGTATACTTCCGTTGGAAAAGTAAGAGAGCTTCTGAATTTCATCAAACAAACCATTCAGCTAAGAACCTGTCCTTTAAATCTTACTCAAAAAAATATCAGCAAAGGAAAGTTCAAAGTCTGTCTGGAATATCATTTGGGAAATTGTAAAGGTCCCTGTGAAGCAAAACAATCGGAAGAAGATTACAATCAAAATATTCAGCAGGTAAAAAATTTTTTGAAAGGAAATCTGAACCCGGTAATTCAGCATTTCAAAAATGAAATGAAAGAACATGCCGCGAATATGGAATTTGAAAAAGCGGAATCGGTAAAGAAGAAAATCAGCTTTCTTGAAAATTATCAGTCCCGCTCCATTGTTGTCAATACAGCACTTGATGATGTTGATGTGTTTACCATTTTAAAGAACGACGATATTGCTTACATCAATTATCTGATGATACAAAACGGTGCCATCATTCAAACCAAAACCCTTGAAGTGCAAACGCACTTGGATGAAACTCCTGAAGAAACACTTGCTTTTACCATTGGCCAGTTGAGAACTACATTCAATAGTGACGCAAAAGAAATTATTGTTCCATTTGAAATAGATTATGAAGAGTCCAGCGTAACCATCACAATTCCCAAAGCTGGGGACAAGAAAAAACTATTAGACCTTTCAGAAAAGAATGTTCAGTATTTTATTGACAACCTCAGAGCAAAAGAACGCTTACAGTTGGGTGTGAAGGATGCTGATAAATACACTATCCTTCTTCAAACGAAAGAGGACCTTCAATTATCCACAGTGCCTGTACACGTTGAATGTTTTGACAACTCCAACTTCCAGGGAAGCTATCCAGTTTCGGCTATGGTTTGTTTTAAAAACGGTGAGCCCAGCAAAAAAGATTACCGGCACTTTAATGTAAAAACAGTAGAAGGCATCAATGATTTTGCTACTATGAAAGAAGCTGTTTACCGCCGTTATAAAAGGCTTAAGGAAGAAGG
>JAICTW010000151.1 GCA_025936195.1 Flavisolibacter sp. | reverse complement strand
TTAATTGACACATATCTTCCATGTGTATCTTTTTTGATTTAACGCGATCAATTCTTTTCGTGATGTAAGCAAGGCTTCCATTTTCCAAACGGATAAGGGAATGCGGAACGACTTTTATTTTACAAAGCGACGCAAGATGCATGGTTAAATCTTCAACTTCAGGAAGATGGTGATAGTTTTTAGTTGGCGGTTTTAAAATGTAGCCACCCCATAATCCGACTATTGTAAATCTTTTAGGTTCTGTACTTTTCTGCCGGTTCAATATCAAGAGACAATTTTGGCTGAACGCCAGTAACTGTAACCCTGCTGCGAATAACCTTTTCAGCAAGTTCAAGCATTTGCGCTTCAGTATAGGGCAGTATGGGAGGGTCAGGTTTACCAAATATTTTTCTGCTGCAAAGCGGATGAAAATCTTTTTCTGCATCTTCCAATACCTGGTAACAATATAAACATCTTTTTTTTGTCATAGTTTTATTCTTGCACTTCAATTACACTTACTGCTCCGATGCAATCTTTGCAGCAGGCAAGCAGTAAACCCATCCGGTCACGGGGATTGAGTTTCCAATTTTTTTCAGCTATATTCAACAACCAACCTTCAGGAATTAAACCGTCAAAAAATGGGAATATCACTTTGTCTTTGTATGCTTCTTTTTGTAGTGGCAGTGTTAAACTTATGGGTTCTGCGTTCGCAGTGTTTAAATATTCTTCACTATAAGTAAAAGAAAATCCTTCCTCATCCTGCACAAGGTATCCTGCTGTATCGGTATGCATTTTTATTTCAGCCTTTCTCATCTATCAATTTATTTCTGTTCACAGGAATAACACCCAATTCAGCACCAAATAGTTTTAATACCTGATTTACCTTATCCATGCGTAAAGTAGTTTTACCCTGTTCCATTTCACGAACAAAGCGCAGTCCTACGCCTGCTTTCTCAGCCAAGTCAGATTGAGTTAGATTAAGCTGCTTTCGTTTTTCCTTTAAAAAGATAAGTAAAGAAGTTGTTTGTTCCATTTTATACCCTATAGGGTACAAATATAAACAATATATTTAAAATATACCTGAAAGGGTATAAAACAAGATTATTTTAATTATTTATACCCGAAAGGGTTCAGATGTGTAAGCATTATTTGTATTAGTGAAGGCTTTGAAATGAAATCGTGAATTATAATACAGCGTTTTTTTGATCGTAAGTCAGGATAATTTCCAATCAGAAGAACCAGGATTAAGTCCTTTGTTCCATCTAACAAAAATCGTTCAAGTTATTTTTTCCGTTCAAAATAAAGTTCAGGCAAAATAATTTTTACTTCTTGTTTTATTTCTTCTTTTAACCAATAAACAATAAAGTTCACTTTTACCATTGTCAACTCATATCTCTTGTTTTCTTGCATCTTTTTAGATTCAAGAAACTTCTTCGAGAATTTTAAAACTAAATCGCCATTTGAATTTGCATACCCTTCTTCCTTTTTGATAAGTACATCGCCACTTAAAACATTTTTCATACGATGCTGAACAAATTCAAAATATCCAAGGTTTACATCTTCGTGTGTAAGATGCATTGCCAATTCTCCTGGCGGAAAATAAATCTCGCTGTCATCAACTCGTTCTAAATTCTCTGCAGTGATTTTGTCAAGAAAGTTTGAGTTTAAATGAATAGTCAAATTTTGTTTTGCTCTAGTCATTCCAACATACAACTGTCGCTTGGTTTCATCAGTTATCGTGTTGAAGTTTTCAAGCATTAGAAAAACATTGTCAAACTCTTTTCCTTTTGCTTTGTGAATAGTTGAAACGAAAATTGTTTCTCCGTTCTCATTGAAGAAATCTTCCAACTTCGATTCACGAATGAAAACTTCCAAATCAGATTTGTATTTCTTCTTCGGGTTAGTCGCTTCAAAATCATTGATGATGTTGTTGCACACTTCCAACTTTGTGCTGTTGCGAAACTTGCTTATCAATTCTCGTTTTGCATTTGCCCAAACATCATCACTGATAATGAACACATCGTCTGCTAAATTCAATTGACTTAGAAAAAATCTTACTTCCCAAAGATTATACAAACTGAATCCGTCATTCGTTTGAATGAGCTTAGCTTTCATTCCATGGTTCAAAAGAAGCCCCGTAATTTGCAATGCTTCTTCATTTGTTTTTGTAAGTACACATGTAGTTCCTGCAAGCCCTGTTGAGAGTATATCACGTACAAAAGGAGTGATGAGATTTCCACTTTTATAACGCACCAACTTTATTTTACCATTGTCCGTTTGTTTTGCAATGATTGGAATGACCTTCAATCGGTGACTAATTTTCTTTACAAACTGATTCGTGAATTCTACGATATTGCTTTTGCTTCTGTAATTCTCAACCAACTCATGCTTGGTCGCTTTATTTACCTGAATAAACTGTTCAAGATATTTTGAACTTGCTCCTCTGAATTCATAAATGTTTTGGTCATCGTCACCAACTGCAATCACTCGCATTTCTTCGTTCTGTTCCATCAAAACATTTATTAAATTGAATTCATCTTCATCTATGTCCTGCGCTTCATCTATAACCAAAACCGTTTTTGTAATTCGGCTTGCTTCAACTTCTTTGTTCTTTATCTTATCAATCGTCTTTTTCAAAATCACATCCGACTTTTCCAAACTTCCAACCTTACCTAACAAATCAAAGCAATAAGAGTGAAATGTTTTTATGTCAACATAATTGGCTGCATTACCAATGAGTTTTAACAAGCGCTTTTTGAATTCAGTCGCCGCTGCTCTGGAAAAAGTCAGCATAAGCAATTGTTCATGCTTTACATCTTCCATCAACAACAGCGAAGCAAGCTTGTGAACCAACACTTTTGTCTTCCCACTTCCGGGACCAGCCGCCACTACAATGTATCTCGTTTCATTATCGTTTATGATTTTTAACTGTGTTGGTGACAGTTCTCCAAATAATTGTTTAAATTTTCCTGGAGTCATTTTGAGTTTGAGATTGTCAATTTTACTACCCGGAAAATATTTTCTTAGAAAGGAACTATAGTTTAATTGAAAATAATCTTCTACGAATTGTAAAGCGTCCTTATAGTCGCTAATCATCTTTTTTGCATACTCTCCAACAATGTGAATTTGCTGAACCCTGTTTTCGTAAAACTGATTTAACTTCCGGTAATCATCTTTTGTATATTTTTTATAGTTGTCTTGTTCAACTCGCTCAATGGTCAATCGATTATAAACTACAAGAAACCCTCCTTCAATTTTGATCGCATCAATTCTTGAAAGATAAAACAGCGTGTCCTCAATATCTTCAAGTGACACTTGCGTTTCAAAAAGTTTTGGTTGTTTATCAAATTCTTCTTTCAACTCATGAACTGAAAATTCCACTAACACTTCTTCTTTTTCCACTTCACTTTCTTCAATATTCAGATTGCTTTTCTCATAGAGATATTCCACAATAAACTTTGCCAACTCATGCCGCTTTTCCAACTTCTCATTCAACATTTGTTTAGGATGAAGGCAAAGTACCACAATATGATTTTTCGAATACTCTACGTTCTGGCGTTTAATCCAATTCTTGATTGCCCAAAAGTTTATGATGGTTTTAATCTTGTTTGTGTTTACATCTTCGCAACCTTTTTGTTCCGCTTCTTCATTCAATTCTTTAATGTGAAATAGTTTTTCCTGTTCCTCAAATATTGGAAGCAGAAAGTTTTCAATCTTACCAAACGATTCGACAATATTGAGAGAACGATTTTTGTTTTCGCCTTTCTTGATAAATGCTGTCAAATCTTTTGCATCAGCCAAAATCTTTTCCTGACGAAGAAGATTTATAATGTTTATTACTTCTTCTTTCACAATTCCAAGATGATCACTGATATAATCAATTCTTGATTCAGCAGATTCTTCATTTGTTTGTTTTCTGCTTTTGCTTGAAAACAGTTTCTTGATGATTCTAATTCCTTTTTCTTTCTGCTTCTCCTCAAATCTTTCTGAAGTATTGATTTTGTTAATAGCTTCCTGAGCATTTTTTGAAAGAATGCTATTGGCAAAAACTCTCGGCATGTTTTGCCCACGCTTTAAATAACCTGCATCCTCCAGAGCTGCAATGGCTGTTGTTACTCTTGTTTCAATCTCAACTACATTATCATCCCAACCTGCTTTCCGTGCAATCTCTAATGCAGAGTTTGAAACTGTTGAGCGAAATCTTGTAATCTCTTTTATCGCTTTCCAAATCTGTTGAATCTCTTTTATTGAAAGTTTGGTTTGATTTAGCAAGATGAAATGTTTGCCAAGGTCTTCCTCGTTGAACAACACGAAGCAATCAGCAACAATATTTTCATCTCTTCCTGCTCTTCCTGCCTCCTGAATATAGTTTTCAAGTGAATCGGAAATCTCATAGTGAATCACCATGCCAACATCTTTTTTGTCAACTCCCATTCCGAAAGCAGAAGTTGCAACCATGATTGGAACTTCGCCTGATATGAAAGCATTTTGGTTGGCGGTTTTTTCTTTCACATCCATTTTGCCGTGATAGGGTTTTGCATTGAAACCATCCTCCGTTAATCTCTCTGCAAGCAAATATGCTTTTCGTGTTCTTGAAACATAAATGATAGTCGGGCAATTCTTCTCTTCAATTAAATCTCTCACTGCCTGATACTTTTCTTCTTCGTCTCCCTTTTCAAAAACTTTATATTGAAGATTTGTTCTTGATGCTTTTGAAGTGAACAATTCTAGATCAAGCGAAAGTTTTTCTTTGAAGTAGTTACGAATATCTTCAATGACTTTTTGCTTTGCTGTTGCAGTAAAGCATGAGACAGGAATTCCATCTTCAAGATTTTTCTTCTCTTGAATTTGTTTAATGAAATCACCTATATATAAATAATCAACCCTGAAATCCTGTCCCCACGAAGAAAAACAGTGTGCCTCGTCAACAACAAAGCGAACAATCTTTCTTCCCAAAATCAGTCGCTCAATTGTTCTTGAACGCAATGATTCAGGTGAGATGTAAAGAATAGATGCGGAACCATCTTCAACTCTCTCAAAAGATTTTGCTCTTTCAATCGGGTCAAGCAAACCATTTATTGTAACTGCTTCGGTGATTCCTACTTTTTCAAGATTATCAACCTGGTCTTTCATTAGTGATTGCAAGGGAGAAATCACAACAGTCAAACCCTTGGCACTTTCACCGCTCATCAATGCTGGCACTTGAAAAGTGATTGACTTGCCGCCACCAGTTGGGAAAATCGCAAGTATGGATTTGTTGTCAACCGCTGCTTTAACTGCCTTCTCTTGCAGCGGCTCTCCTCCGTAGGTTCTGAATGAATTAAAGCCGAATAATCTTTTCAATCCTTTATGTATGTCTAATGCGTTGCTGCAATACAAGCACCCACTTACACAAGGTTTGTTTCGCAAGTGAAACATTATTCGTTCAACTTCGGGATAATTTTTCAGCACCCAAGGCGGTGTGATTGAATGAATTGTCCTGTGCTCAATAAAAGAGCTTATAAGCGATAAGCAGTAAGCAAGCTCAATCGGATGTTCTGAAATTATTTTCTTCAGATCAACTTCCTCACAAATTTCATTTTCAAATTTTTGACGAATTAGTTTTTCAACGTCATTGCTTTCGCTTGTGTATGCAATGAAATGAAAAAAGGAATAGAACTCCTTTTTGTCTCTCAGCAGCAAATAGAAAATTTGCTTTAGCGTTTCATCTGTTTGTCTGAAAACGGCAACTTCATCATTAAACAAATCTTTTGCTTTGATAGAATCATTCAAAGGATTGTTTGTGTCTTCCGATTGTAGTTTGTCGTCTTTTAATAAAGCATGATATGGCTTTGTTGGAAAAAGAAGGGGGGAAAGAAACAATGTGTCAATGATGTTTGTAGAATTAATTCCTGCATCAGTGAGTGCTTTGCCGATATACTTTAAGTCGTGGTTGAAAATGTTATGTCCGCAAATGAATTGCGTTCCTTTGAGAAACTGGATGAACTCAGCTATCGAAGATTTGTGAAAAGAGCTTCCATCGTTCTTGACACTTCCGATGTCAAGAATCTTTCGGCTCTTTGGCTCAATCTCAGTATCGATAAATGCAATTGTGTTCAATTTTTAATAATTTCTTTTCTCTGGGATAACTCCTCTTACTCCGCCTCTCGGCTCTTTAACATCACCCTTATATCGTGGGATTAAATGAATGTGAACATGAGGAACTGTTTGCCCTGCTGCTTCGCTGATATTAATACCAAGATTAAATCCGTCAGGATTAAATTTCTTTTGGATGATTTGCTTTACTGTGTTTAGCATGAACACACAAGCAGATTGTTCTTTGAAAGTCAACTCAAAATAATCTGTACAATGTTTTTTCGGAATGATTAAAGCATGACCGTTGCTTACCGGAAATTTATCAAAGATTGAATAAGCAGTTGCGGATTCAACAATTAGTTCTCGTTCTGAATCAGGATTGCAAAATGGACAAGTCGGATTTTCTTTTCGCTTGAGTTGGTTGTAATGCTTGTATTCGTAAATCTCACAATTTTCATTTTTGAAAATTGATTTTGAGTTTAAGATAACGTTACATTGATAAGTTTTCTTCTGATGAACTTTGTGTGTTCTGAAACCTTCAGACTGCAAATCTCTTCTCACTGCAATAAAAACTTTTCCAGTTGGTTTAACCAATTGCGAAAGTTCCATTAGCACACTTGCTTGTTCTTCCTGAAGCA
>JAICTW010000456.1 GCA_025936195.1 Flavisolibacter sp. | reverse complement strand
TTGTTTTAAAATTAAAAAAATAGTTGGGGTTGCAACCCCAACTATTTTTTACTTACACAGTTTGTGAAACAGTGCTGAATGACGAGAATAAAAAAAAGAATGACTGAACATTCCTCGCACTTTCGAAGCCTGCTTCTTTGTCAATGAACAACTAACTTACAACCAATTCCATCCGCGTAAGCTTCAGGTAGATATTCTGAATTTCATGAATGAAGTGTGCATCATCGCAAACAACTTCATCATTGAAATAAACCGAATAAGTGTTAGGTCTTGACATTTCTAAGTCTATAACATAATTAGTTGGACGCGGTCCATTTACATTAAATCCTAGCTTATCCAAATTGTAATTACTTATGAGAATAGGTTCGAATTCTTGCTTTGGGTATCCATTTATCCTGTCAGGCTCTAAGCTTTCGATCCTATACCACCCTAACGATCTTCTAGCACCCATGAATGGTTCAAAGCGTTCAACAAAACTTCCTTTTCGATAATCTGATACTTCCATAGTAGAAAATTACAAAGATTTCTCAAGCTATTCCCTAGCTCTCCGTAGTCTTCCAACTTTTCAAGATGCTGGCCTGAGTCTGCGACTCAGGTCCGTCAAAAATTGAAATTAAAGACTCAAGTCCTTCTGCAATTTCTTCGCTTCTTCTATTCCTTTTTTGTGGAAAATAAATTGACTTGGCTGTCTTGCTTTGAGCTATCAGTCCATCTTCTTCCAACTTATTTAAAACATCAAAATCATATCCTTTCCATGAACGTTGTACTTCTTTTTCCTGCCAGCTGGTCAAATAAAGAAGTACCAGTGTAAGTTTTGAAATTTGTTCCTGTTGTTCCATAAAAAAGGCCTAAAAATATTGTCTCAAAATTAATCAGTAAAAACATGGGCTTTAGTTGCAAACTAAAGCCAGCCTTCAAACTACAAACATCCTTTACTGTAGGTAAGTTGCAATAACCGGACAGTTTCTGTAAGTTTAAAATGCAACTAAAACCATCAATGCCAATGTTGGCGTCCCGCCAACGTTGGTTCTTTTGTGATTATTCTCGGTGTAATGAGTAAACAGAACAAAATTGTTTATAAATAGCCGTGAGAGATCTCATTGTTTTGCGAATATTAAATACGAGAACAAAATTGTCGGGAGAGTTTTGACACGTTTTATGCCGGCTATTTTATATTTTTTCAATTCAAACAACATCCAGCTTTTCAATTTGTAAATCTGTAACCGTCTGTGTTTTCATTTTCACCATCGGAAATTCAATAACGAATTTGGCTCCGTCACCGGTTTTGCTTTCGGCCCTGATGGTTCCGTTATGCCTGTCAATTATTTTCTTGCAAATGGATAAACCCACACCGCTGCCTTCAAATTCGTGGTAACTGTGCAGCCGTTTGAAAACCATAAAAATTTCTTCAGCATGTTTCGGATCGAAACCAATGCCATTATCCTGAACAATAATTCTATTGCCGTTGTTCCAGGGTTCACAATATACACGTACCAGCGGTGCCTCATCTTTTCCCCGGAATTTAATGGCGTTGCTTAGTAAATTTTGAAAAAGCTGGCGTATCTGGCTGGGAATACCCCAAACTTCCGGCAAACTATCCAACTGAATTTGTGCTGATGCTTTTTCAATTTCCACTTCAAGGTCTGCAATAACATCCTGTAACAAATGATCCAATTGAATGGCAACAAAGTCTTCATTGGTTGAGGTCTGCCTGGAGAATTTCAAAAGATCATTAATCAGCGATTGCATCCTTGTAGATGCCCTTGCAATTTTTTCCAAGCTTTGGACCACTTCACCATCCAGCGAATCTTTATACTTTGTTTGCAGTTTATCGCTGAATACAAGTATTTTCCTTAATGGTTCCTGCAAATCATGTGAGGCCACATAGGCAAAGCGGTCCAGTTCTTCAATGGTGTTTTTGAGCTGAATATTATTTTCAAGCAACTGCTCATTCAAAAGCCTGATCTTCTCTTCCTTCAATTTTCTTTCTTCCACTTCTTTTTCGAGCCGATTGTTTGTTGCCAGCAATTTCCTTTCATGGTTCAGCAACTCGTGCGTTTTCTGATAGAGTTCTGCAAACACACCTACTTTATAGCGCAACAATTCCGGGTTAATGGGCTTGTAAATAAAATCCACACCACCCATTTTATAGCCTTCAAACATTCTTTCCTCGCCCTGGTTATGCGCTGTAATAAAAATGATGGGAATATGCCGGAGCTTTTCCCGTTCGTAGATCATTGAAGCCGTTTCAAAGCCGTTCATGTCGGGCATTTGTACGTCCATAAGTATGAGCGTGAAATCCTGTTGCTGCAACAAAACTTTTAAGGCTGCCCGTCCTGAGTTTGCTTTTACTATGGTATAGTTCTCCTGTTCCAATATGGTTTCAATTGACAAAAGATTATCTTCCCTGTCATCTACTGCCAATATTTTTACGGTTGACTTGTCGGTTGTGTTTTCTTTTTTCAAAATTTCCATTTCACAGGATTATTTGTATAACCATACTCTCATTAAAGAAAGCAACTGGTCAATTTTCACGGGTTTGGTAATATAGTCGGAGGCGCCGGCTTCAATACATTTTTCTCTATCGCCCTTCATTGCTTTCGCAGTTACGGCTATGATGGGAAGGTGTGCATTTTTATGTTCCCGTCGGATCTTTTGCGTGGTTTCATAACCATCCATTTCCGGCATCATAATGTCCATGAGCACAATGTCTATATCACTGTTATCAGCCAGAATATCTATAGCTTCCTGTCCACTCTCCGCAGTAATGGCCTGAATGCTGTACCGTTCAAATGCCGTGGTCAATGCAAAAAGATTACGCACATCATCATCCACAACCAACACTTTTTTATTCGCCAGAACATCTTCTTTTGAACGCAGGTTCTCAATGATCTTTTGCTTTTCAGGAAGCAGGTCTTTATGATCTAAGTGCATGTGCATGATAGCCTCTTCCAATAAGAGATCAAGAGAGCTCACATCTTTCAATAATATCCTGTTGGCATATTGCTTCAGTTGTGTTTTTTCTTTCGGAGTAAAATCCTTTGCCGAATAAATGAGCACCGGCGTCATTTGCATTTTGTTGATATCACTGATTTCTGTCACAAATTCCAGTCCACCTATATCCGGCAGCATATAATCAACAGTAATGCAATCGTAAACATTTTGGCGAACCAATTCCAGAGCCTGTTCGCCTGTTGACGCAATTTCTATCTGAATCAATTCACCATTGTCGAGGATTTTCGCCATTTGTGAAGAATCAATTTCATTGTCTTCAACGATGAGCAAACGTTTCGGCTTACGTTCATTATATTCCACAATATCTGTAAACAAAACATTCAGTGCTTCATTCTTCAGCGGTTTCAAATGGAAACTCCTGGCGCCGCGTTGCATGGCCAGCAAGCGGTTCTCCTCACCTGAAATCAAATGCACAGGAATATGCCTGAAGTTGATATCA
>JAICTW010000158.1 GCA_025936195.1 Flavisolibacter sp. | reverse complement strand
GTTTACCTGACGATAAAGTAGAAGAAATCTGCAGAGAAGTTTTT
Organism: Flavisolibacter sp.; assembly: GCA_025936195.1. The sequence goes on along the minus strand of JAICTW010000158.1, from coordinate 6,523 downwards.
AAAGAAGACGGTGAGATAGTTGTGCCGGCCAATTACAATTGCCCGGGCCAGCTGGTTATTTCCGGAAGTATCAAAGGTGTTGAAGTGGCCTGTGAAAAATTAAAAGCTGCCGGCGCAAAAAGGGCTCTGGTACTTCCTGTTGGCGGCGCCTTTCATTCTCCTTTTATGGAACCTGCGCAGCAGGAACTAAAGCAAGCCATCGAGTCAACCAATTTTCATACACCCTCCTGTCCCGTGTACCAAAATACTGTCGCCAAAGGGGTGATTGATAAGGACGAGATCAGACAAAATTTAATTGACCAATTAACTGGAGCAGTGAGATGGACACAATGTGTACAGGCCATGATAGCAGATGGTGCTACTAAATTTACCGAGTGTGGTCCGGGTAAAGTTTTGCAGGGACTTATTTCAAAAATCAATAAAGAGGTTACGGTGGATTCGGTAAATTGACTCATCAGGCCTAACAGTTCATACATTGAAATGCTCAGTTGATGCAATAGTTTACTCACAACATTTAACAAAAAATTTTTAGCGTACTATTTTTTTCTATATTTAATCATCTTTAAACCACAAACCAGTTATTATGAAACGGATTCTTACACTCTCCCTCGCTCTTTCTTTTTTAGTGGCTTCTTTTGCAGCCGGAACATCAACAATTGTAGTTCCTAAAAAATCTTCCACACCTAATGCAAATGAAATCCTTGTCCCAATTGGTAAAAATGGTCAGAAGGTTTCATTGATGGATCTTTCGAACATGAAGACAAAGGATTTTGAAACACTTACTGGTAAAAAATTAAATCTTACCAATAAGCTGGCTTTAAAAATTATGCAGAAAAAGCTAAAGAACAGTATTGATGCAAACGGAAACATCAACAGTAAAATGCTTAACAAGGCAACTGTTAAGACAAAAAAGGCAGATGATGGAAGCAAGCACTATTTAAAACTGTGTTTAATTTTTGTGGCACTGGCTGTCATTTTTGCCATCTTAGGTTGGGTGGTTCCATTCATTTGGATCTTGTCTTACCTTGCGTGGCTTGGTGCAGTAATCTTCTTCATTCTATGGCTTGTAAATAAGGCTGGCGCGATGTAGTTAAAATTTTAGTCTCAAAAAAAAAGCTGTTCGTATCGAACAGCTTTTTCATTATAGTGATTTGATGATTTCAGAAACTGATTCCGCAATTCACCCATTCCTCATCAAAGGCAGCATTGTATTTTTTGTAGAAATTAATAGCGGGTTCGTTCCATTCCAATACCTGCCACATGATGCCTTGGAACTTTTTTCGCTGCGCTTCTTTCATCAATTGGTCAAACAATAATTTGCCCAACCCTTTTCCCCTCATTTGTTCGGTTACATAAAAATCTTCAAGGTACATGCGTTGTCCCTTCCATGTACTGAAGCGGATATACCAGAGAGCAAAACCCTGTATCACTCCATCCACTTCTGCAACAAAGGCCCACCAAACCGGCCGGCTGCCAAATCCACTTTTTTCAAAGTGTTCTAAAGTAACAGTGACTTCTTTGGGCGCTTTTTCATAAACGGCCAGTTCTTTCACCAATTCTAAAATTCTTGCACAATCTTCCTTTAGGGCTTTTCGAATTTTTATTTCCATTTTATTTTTTCTTGTCGGCTTTAAAAGTTCCGTTGGGTTGAATTAAATTAATTGCATTGACCGTTCCTTTATCGTCACGCAAAAATTGTACTGCATAACCATTAATATTTTTAATGGCGAATTTATCCTTGTCTGTGGAAACAAGTTCATACTCCGGCTGGCCCGGAACCAGCATGTGTAAACTGCTTCCTTTTATGTATAGCTTGATATCCGTTCCAGCAATGGTGAACGTGCCTTCATACTGGCTCAGTTGCGACTGGCTTAAGGATTTTTCCTTTGGTGTTTTTTTGAATACTAAAGGAACAGAAGGCGCTTCAAAACCAATGGCATTTAAGGATTCTATTTCCCCATTAACACCGGTGTTGAATTGTATCCGGAAATTATTTTCTTCAGATGGATCAAAACGGGGATCGTTGATTATATAAGGGATGAAAACATCATAATGGTAATGCTTCAGGAAAATCAGTCCGTCTGGCGTAGAAGCAAACAAAGAATCGTTTTTGTAAAAAACATCAAAGGTGCCGTAACCCGGATTGTTGTACAAACCTTCATAATCCATTAATGAGTGCGAAGGCTGCGTGCCTGTTTTTTGCGAAGAAACTTTTGCTTTATTGGCTTCAACAGCTTTTTTGTAATCCGATCTCAAATCATCATTCCAGTTAAAGTAAGCCTGTCCAAACATTCGGTCGGCAATGATATTGCGAACAACTGCCGGAACAGATGATGCATCCTGATTGCTCAACACCACAATGCCAATGCTGTCACTGGGAAAAAAACAGGTGCTTGCGGAGAATCCATCAATATTGCCTCCATGCTCCACACGGTAGTGACCTTTGTAAGAAGAAAGGAACCATCCAAAGCCGTAGGTGGAAAAATAAATACCTGGTTTTTCTTTGGTGGGAAGTGCCGGAGCAATGATGGCTTGTGAGCTAATGGCTTCCTGTGAAAATGTCGGCGACAAAATTTCTTTACCATCAAATTTCCCATTGTGTATCCAGGTGAGGAGCCATTTGCTCATGTCCAATACATTGCTGTTAATGCTGCCTGCCGGTCCTGCTGCATCAATATTGTAATAGGGATAATGGATTACCATGCTGTCTTTTTGTACACCATAGCCCAAAGAAGCGTCAGCCGTTTTCTCCATATCATGAATGGAGAATTCAGTGCTGCTCATGTTCAATGGCTGCAGGATTTTTTCTTTAATATTCTCTTCCCAGGATTTGCCGGTAAGTTTTTCGGCAATCACTCCCTGGGTCAAAAACATAAAGTTGTTGTATTGCCATTGCCTTCCTAATGGAAAGGTTGGTTGCATATATTGAATGCGCCGGATGAGCGAATCGCGGCTGGAAGTTGGAAAAAGGTACCATGAAAAATCATGTCGCGGCAAACCGGTGCGGTGCGACATCATATCACGAAGCGTCACATTATCGGTGAGTTCATCATTGTAAAATTTTAGTTCGGGCAAATACAAATGTGCCGGTTTGTCAATGTCCAGTTTTCCCTGTTGCTGAAGTAAACCTATCAACGATGCAGTAAAAGCTTTGGTGCAACTGCCAATGGCAAAAATAGTGCTGGGCGTAACCGGTAGTTTTTTTTCATAATCGCGGTAGCCAAAACCTTTTGCATAAATAACCTTGTTCTTTTCTACAACCGCTACCGCAAATCCGGAAGCATTCCATGTTTTTAATACTCTTTGAAAAGCGGTGTCCAAAGAAGATAAACGTTTGTCGGTAACAGTTTGAGCCTTTGCCTGAAGCAGGAAGAGCACTAGTGTAAAAGAAAGAATTTTTCTCATGATGGCGGTTTATGGTTATAAAATTAAAGTAATGCTATTTTGTTGAGATAAGAATCAGGCAGAAACTGTGAGTTGAAGTTTTCCTCAGGGAAGAAATGTCGCTGATCCGTTTTGGAATAATGTCACGGAAAGGCACGGAGTTCGCGGAGAAAGAACAAATAGCTCAGTGTTCTCCCTGTATCTGCGTGAGCTATAATTGCAGAAATGAATTGTCGACTTTATCAGGATAATGCCTGGTCCAAATCAGCAAGAATGTCTTCGCTATTTTCAATTCCTACATTCATGCGAATCAATCCATCGGTGATCCCGTATTTTTCTCTTTGCTCTTTTGGCACGCCATAATGCGTCATAGATGCAGGATGAGAAAGTAAGGTATCAACCGTACCTAATGAAACTGTTCGCACACACATCTTTAATTTATTCATGAAATCAATTCCACCCTGCAAACCTTTTTTCAATTCAAAGCTTAACATTCCTCCGCCATGCTTCATTTGCTTCATTGCTATGGCATGTTCGGGATGAGAAGAAAGACCTGCGTAATTAACTTTAGCTACTGCCGGATGTTGTTGCAAAAATTCAGCAACCTTCATTGCATTTTCGCAATGACGTTCCATCCGCACTTCCAATGTTTTAATGCCTTGTGTTAACAGAAATGCATCGAAAGGATTGGAGTTGCCACCAAGCAGACGTTGTACTTTCGTAGCCTTCGTTTTCATAAAGTCAACATCAGTTCCCAGTAAAATTCCTCCAATGGCCGTTCCATGTCCATTTAAAAATTTGGTAGTGGAATGAACAATGAAATCAATTCCATATTTAAAAGGTTGCTGAAGATAAGGAGTAGCAAAAGTGTTATCGCAGGCAACAACCAAATTATATTTCTTAGCAATTTTAGTTAACTCTTCAAGATCTACGCATTGAATCGTTGGATTGGCAGGCGTTTCCAGATACATCATCTTAATGCCTTTATCATTTTTAATGATGTCTTCCACTTTATCTAATTGCCGCAGGTCAACAATAACAGGCTTTATGTCAAACTCAGGAAACAGTTTTGATAAAATTTCATCAGTGCCACCATAGAGCGAAAAATGAGTGAGCACTTTATCACCGGTTTTCAAATTGGAAAGAAACAAAGTGGAAATAGCGGCCATCCCGGATGCATGTAAAATTCCCTTTGCTTCTTTGTTCAATCCAAATGTTTCCAGCGCTGCAATTTTTTCTTCCGCTTCGGTAAAATTCGGATTGCCCCATCTTGAATAAATATAACCTTCTTCTTTTCCGCTGAAGCGTTTCATACCCTGTTCGGCAGTGTCATATACATAAGTGCTGGTAGCGTAAATGGGAGTTTGATGCGCATACAAAGGATCTTGCTCATGTCCTGCATGAATAGCAACGGAACCAAAACCTTTTGGTGAAAATTTTTTATCAGGCATTTTATCTAATTTAATGTTTCGATATTTTGATTGTGGACACCAAAACTAAACTGTTGATGGAAATAAAAATTATTCAAAAGAGAATATTTGAAATCCGTGGAGTAAAAGTGATGCTGGACCTACATCTTGCCGAATTGTACGAAGTGGAAACAAGAGTGCTCAAACAGGCAGTACGCCGCAATCTTGACAGATTCCCTGATGATTTCATGTTTCAGTTAACCACCAAAGAAGTAGAAGTCATGGTATCACAATCTGTGATACCATCAAAAAGTTATTTTGGCGGCGCTTTGCCTTTTGCATTTACGGAGCAGGGCGTTTCCATGTTGGCGACGGTTCTCAAAAGTAAAAAAGCGGTACTGGTGAATATTTCAATTATTCGGGCATTTGTGTTTTTGCGACAGTTTGCAATGGATTACAAGGAGGTTAAAGAAAAAATAGAGAAGTTAGAAAAAGATCATAATGCAAAGTTTGAAGATATCTTCAAAGTTTTGAATTACCTATTAAGTCCAAAAGCAAAACGACAGCAAATTGGTTTTAAAATTGCAAAAAAGGAAGAAGAATAATTATGAAAGAAATTTTATCGCAACTCTCTGCCTATAACATCTGGGCCAATCAATTGCTGTTCGATATTATTAATCAATTGCCGGAAGAAAAACAAAAGCAGGAAGTATCAAGCAGTTTTAAAACTTTGTTTGCAACGGTACTTCACCTGCTGGATGCAGAAAGCATTTGGTGGCAGCGCATGAAATTGCAGGAGCGTATTGTAAGACCCAGTGAAAATTTCTCGGGCGATTTTAAAGTGTTAAGCAATCTTTTACTTCAGCAAAACCGGCAATGGAAGGAGTGGATTCAAAATGCCGGCGAACATCAACTGCAACATGTATTTCAATATCAGAATTCGAAACGGGAGCAATTCAAGCAGCCGGTTTATCAAATGCTGCTGCATGTGTTCAATCATGGAACTTACCATCGCGGACAGTTGGTAAATATGTTGCGACAATTAGGAGTGGAGAAAATTCCGGCGACGGATTTTATTGAGTGGAGCAGGAGAAAGTAAGGGGCAGGACGTTACTACTTTCGTGTCCAACTTAGACGTTCAGCAGATAAATTGGATGAAGATTGATGTTTCTGAAATTTTGATAAACTAAGGTCAACATTACATTTGGTAATTGCATTCCATTATTTGAACGCCAAGTTTGTACAATACCATTGGCTCTTGTTCGACCACGATTTACTGCGGCAGGGCTAAAAGGTGTCACTACGATAAAAACTTTTTCTTCCCCTTCATTAAAGTCAAAAACAACTTTATTTCCGATAGGGTTTTTGATTTTCATTTCAAAAGCAATCTTTGTTCGCCGTTGTGCTAACGTGAGAGCGGCAATATCTGTCCATGCATAAAAAGTGGCAGGATTTCCTGCTGGTATTTGGATTTGAACCTTCAAACCGAGGTCTTGACATAGTCTAACAAATAAATCAAAAGCTTTGGTGTTAGCATTTACATTTATCAATCCGTTTGTGACTGTCTTGATGCCTGCATTACTGAAAACGCTTCCGGTATTAAATAGTAGATACTTAGCATTTGGATTTGCAAGAATATGGCAGAGTAGATCATGGTTTGAGCAGACGTTATTTAGATTTTTGTCTTGCCCATCGTAGCATCCTTTTGCGTTTCTATTTCTTTGCATGCT
>JAICTW010000540.1 GCA_025936195.1 Flavisolibacter sp. | reverse complement strand
GCAGCAGCCTGCATACGGTTGCGTCCGATCCATCCTACGCCGGCGAAGGCCAATTTTGGTTTCGTATCAATAAGTGTTTCCATTCTGATTAAAGGGATTAAGGGTTTAACGGTTCAATGGTTTAATGGTTTAGTTGTTACAATTTGATGAACTGCAACACAAAGCAATCATCAATTCAACAATGCATCAATCGAGCATCCTATAGTTCACTGCTCCATTTTCACCAATGCTTTCATGAAACCATCAGGCCGGGTTGCTGTTAGTTCAAACCCTTTGTTCAGCTCTTCCAATTTAAAAACATCAGTAAACAAAAGTTCAGGAGTGATGATCCCATCGGCAACCGCATCAATAGCTTTTTGCATGCCCGATAAATATTTCTTTGGATCCCGTTCGTGTGCATTGATCACATCAATTCCTTTCCAGTTCCATTTTTGAAAATTCACCTGTCGCAATCCATCCTGATGATAACCGGCAATGATGATCTTTCCGCTTTCGCAAACAATTTCCGTTGCTATGTCAATCGCCTCTTGTTTACCCGTGGCTTCAATTACACGGTTGCAAAAACTATTATTGGTGATCTCTGCAATTTTATTGTTCACTTCCCATGCACTTGTCAATGGAACCACCTCATCGGCACCAAAACGTTTGGCAAAATCAAGCGAATAATTTCTTCTTGAAATGGCAATCACTTTGGCTCCTTTATTCTTTATCAACTGACACAACAATGCACCCAAAAACCCTGCACCGATAATAGCCACCGTATCACCTTCTGAAATATCACTTCGCTCAAAAATATTCATGGCACATCCCAAAGGCTCACCTGGAAAAGCTTTATCATTCAGGGTTTCAGGCAATTTTACCAAAGAGTTGATATTGGCAATATCATATTCTGCATAAGCATGGAAGGAAAGAAAAGCAACGCGGTCTCCTGCTTTTATGTTTTGAATTTTATCGCCAACACTTTCAACAATGCCCCAGCCTTCGTGACCGGGAGAGCCGGGTTCGGATGGATAAGAAAACCATTCACGGCCTTCCCAAAGCGGAATGCTGGAAGAACAAACTCCGCATCCCTGTACTTTTATTTTTACTTCGTTTTCTTTTATGATTGGCAGTTGAACTTTTTGCAGTTCAATGGTTCGTGGTTTGGTTAATACAGCAGCTATCATTTATCTACAGGTTCTAATTGGGTTTGTTTTGATTGCGATTTTTTTCTTTCAGATAAGTCCGCATTTTCTTTCAGCCATTGGTATAATTTGCTTACACCTTCTTTGGTGCTGTTCTTTGGCTGCCATCCGGTAATACTCTGGAATTTGGTGAAATCAGAAACATAATATTTCTGATCGCTTGGACGCCATTCATCAAAATGAACATCCGGTTTTTTTCCGGAGATCTCACCAATGAGATCAAGCAATTCCAATAAACTAATGGTATTCTTCACACCACCACCCATGTTGAAAGCATTACCGGAAATTTCATGAATGTTTTCCTGTGCTAACAAAAATGCATTCACCAGGTCTTCTACAAATAAAATATCTCTTACTTGTTTTCCATCACCATATAAATTGATGGGCTTATTCTTTAACGACTGAATCAAAAAATGCGCAACCCATCCCTGGTCTTCATTTCCAAACTGATGAGGACCGTAAATGCAACTCATGCGAAAGACCACTGTTTTCAATCCAAATGTTCTTGCATAATCAAGCATATATTGATCGGCTACACCTTTGGTGCAACCATAAGGACTATGAAAGCTCAAGCTTCTTTGTTCACTGATACCGTGCTTTTTAAAATGTAAATTTTCTGCATAGTAACGAGTGCCGTTCATTACAATGCCTACATCTTCCAGATCGCCGTACACTTTGTTTGTAGAAGTAAAAACGACAGGCGGCTGATGCTCACTGTTCCGAATGGCTTCAAGAACATTTAATGTTCCCAGTGCATTCACTTCAAAATCGAGATAAGGATTGATGAGGCTTGTTGTAACTGCTACCTGCGCTGCAAAATGAAAGATCTGTTCTGCATTTTCCACTGCTGCTTTCACCGCTTCTTTATCACGTACGTCTGCTATAGTGACGTGCAGATTATCCGGATGTTTTTCTTTTAGCCACAGCAAATTATTTTGAACACCTGCTCTTGAAAGATTATCAAACACCATCACCTTTTTCCCTTCTGATAACAAGCGATCGGCAAGGTTCACACCCACAAATCCTGCACCGCCTGTGATCAATGTATATTTTGTAGTGTTTGAATTAAGCCCGTTCTTTTTTGCATGTCTTGCCATTATCTTCAGTTTTAAAATTTACACTGTTAGTCCGCGTGAAGCCAATTCCCTGCTGGCATCGGCAACTTTGTCTTCTGCTGTTTGTCCTTCCAGCCATTCGGCCAGTTCAAACAGACCATCTTCAAGCGTTATTTCGGGCTCATAACCAAGTATGGCTTTGGCCTTTGAAATATCAGAGAAGCAATGTCGTATATCGCCTACTCTGTATTTTCCGGTGATCTCTGCGGTTATATGATCTTTACGCAAAATTCTTGCGAGCTTTTCTGCTATTTCAACAATGGTATAAGAACGGCCGCTGCCAATATTAAAAACTTCATTCACAGCTTCAGGACTTTCTAAGGCCAGTCTTGATGCACGGGCAATATCCAGCACACTTACAAAATCTCTTTTCTGTTGTCCGTCTTCAAAAATCAATGGAGGATTATCGTTCAATAAACGCGAGGCAAAAATGGCAAGCACACCTGTGTAAGGATTTGATAAGGCCTGTCTCGTTCCAAACACATTAAAGAAACGAAGTGCAACCGTTGGAATGTTGTACGCTTTACCCGCCATCAAGCATAAGCGTTCCTGATCGTATTTGCTTAATGCATACACAGAAGAAAGACAAGGCGTTTTTGTTTCAGGTGTTGGGTGAGGTTCCAAAACATTTCCATTTTTATCATACACTTCCCATTCACCTTTTTTCAACTGATTTAAATCTCTTTCAACAGCAGCCTGAATATTTCCTTCTGCATCTTTGTACAAACCTTCGCCATAAATGCTC
>JAICTW010000261.1 GCA_025936195.1 Flavisolibacter sp. | reverse complement strand
TCAAACTATATTGAATGCGGTCGTGCAAACGGCTGGGTCTTCCCTGCCAGAATTCAACGATTACCGGTGTTACTATATAACCACCCCAGTGTGGTGGACGCTTTAATTCCTTTTCTTTATACTCCTCTGTCAGTTTCGAAAAACGTTGCTGCAACCATTCACGGCTTTCAATTAACTGACTTTGCGGTGAGGCCCAGGCGCCAATCTGGCTGCCAACAGGACGCGATAAAAAGTACTCATCACTTTCTTTTTCAGAGGTCCTTTTCACCAAACCGGTTATCCGCACTTGCCTTTCCAATTCCTTCCAAAAAAAAACCAAACATGCTTTTGGATTTTCCTCCAGATGCATGGCCTTATAACTTTTATAATTGGTGAAAAAAACAAAGCCATTTTCATCGAAACCTTTCAACAATAGAATTCTTGCTGCAGGCATTCCATCGCTTGATGCAGTAGCAACCGTCATTGCATTGGGTTCCTCAATATGACTATTAATAGACTCTGTCCACCATTTCTGAAACTGACTAAAAGGATCGGAGGCTACATCTGTTTCCAATAAACTTTGAGAGGAGTAATCCTTGCGAAGGTCCGCAATTGAAGCATTCATAAAACCGGTTTAAGAAGCGCAAAGTTACAGCACTACCTGCCCATTTTTTTGCGAAGAAGGAAGTCTCTTTCTTCGGCCATCATATTCAGCATGCTTTCCAGTTCGCCAATGCGGCGTAATTCGGTTTGAAGTTTTTTGTTGGTGTCGGAAATGCTTTGCATATCGTTGTTCAAATCAGTAAGAAATTGAACCTTCTTGTGTAATTGTTGCCGCTGCAGATTGGCTTCAGAAAGTTTGTCTTCCAACTCATTCATGTCATGCCGCATGCGTTGGTTCTCGTCCATTATTTCTTCCAGTTTGTCCTGCTTTCTTAATAATTCTGTGTGGATTTGTTCGTAGGAATATTTGGCGTCTTCCAGTTCAATTAAAAGACTATTGGCACGGCCCGCCTGTTTTTCCAACGTCTCCATTTTGGTTTGCAACTGATCAAATTCACGATATACTTCTTCTATTTTAGTCGCCATTCTGTGTCCTGCAGCAGCCTCCTTGCTTAACTCTTTAATCTCTTCTTCTTTCTCTTCTATCACACCAGAAAGTTCATCTACCTTTTTTTCCAGCTCTTCGATTTTGGTGTTCAACTCTTCTCTTCCTTCTGTTTCCAACTCTTCTACTTTTTGCAAATAGCTGTCGAGCATCCGTTGCTGCTCGGCAATGGTGTTTTTTAAATTAAAAACTGCATTCTCATCTTTTATAAAAACTTTTCTGGCAATCGCTTCCGTTTTCTCCTGCTTTGGAACAGACGCTTCATAGCGCAATTTGGCAAACTGTTCTTCCAGTTCTACCACACTCGTACGCTTACTGGTTTTCTGCTTTTCCTTTTTGGTGTCAGTGGTTACCGTTCTTCTTACTTTTTGTAAGGTTTCCTTTAAAGATTGCTGGCTCTTAATAAAAAAATAAAGAGTGGCAGCAAATATAACTACCACCAGTGGCAGCACTATAAATTCTATTAAGGTGAGATTAATTGCAATAGTGGTCATGCAGTTTAGCCCAGTAAGTTTTAGGAGGACAAACTAAGTATTTTTTTTGATATGCGTAATCGTAAAATAACGAATTACACCCTTACCAGTGTACCCACTTTTTCGCCGGTCACTACTCTGCGTAAATTGCCGGGCTTATTCATATCAAAAACAACGATTGGTAATTCGTTTTCCATGCAAAGCGTGAAAGCCGTCATGTCCATTACATTCAGCTTTCGCGAAATACATTCCTGGAAAGTGATAACATTGAATTTTGTAGCAGTTGGATCTTTCTCGGGATCGGCAGTATAGATACCATCAACGCGGGTTCCCTTCATAATGATATCCGCTTTTATTTCAATTGCTCTTAAAGAACCTGCCGTGTCGGTTGTAAAATAAGGATTGCCCGTGCCTGCGCCAAAGATTACCACACGGCCTTTTTCCACGTGACGAATGGCCCTTCTGCGAATGTAAGGTTCGGCAATCTGTTCCATCTTAATGGCACTTTGCAAACGGGTGTACACGCCCACTTTTTCCAGTGCTGCCTGCAAAGCCATTCCGTTGATCACTGTTGCCAGCATTCCCATGTAATCGCCGTGAGCTCTTTCAATTCCGGTTTCGGCTTCATTCATGCCGCGGTAAATATTGCCGCCGCCAATTACAACCGCCACCTGAACACCCAGTTCTGTAATGGATTTTATGTCCTGTGCATATTGGCTCAGCACATCGGTGTCGAAGCCAAAACTTTTATCACCCATTAAAGATTCACCGGAAAGTTTCAGAAGAATACGTTTGTACTTAGGCAGCATAATCAAAAATTAAAGCGCTGCGAAGATAAAGGTTTGAGCGTTTGAATTAGGCAATTGGCAGCCGGACGAACGGATTTTTACAACTGTTGCCGCTTTGCGTCTGACATCTTTATAAAAAACTTTATTCAACAATCTTTAAAAAGCTCCTGCTGCTTTCTTCTTCCTCCTCTTTCAATTCGTGTAAAGCAATAGCAAGCTTGTTGGTTTTTACAAAATTGCACCAGTGACAATCCTCCTTTCCGCAACCGGTATAAAAATCTTTGCGTTGAATTTTCATCCACACATCTTTGATCTGTTCTTTTACCAAATCAAGATCAATGGAAGAAATATCAACTCTTTTTCGCTGGTAATTTTTTTTCTTGTCAGGTTCTATGAAATCAAACTCCACCGCAGCAACATTCCAGTCTTTTGGATTGAGATCAATCAGCAGCTTATAAAAGATGGCCTGCCGCCAATAGTCGCCGCCGTTCTGCTCTTTACTTCCCGGCCTTGCTAATTTATCAGCACATTTTTCAGGATCTCCGGTTTTGTAATCAATCACAGTTGCATTCTTTCCATCGAATTCTATTTTATCAATCTTTCCCTTCAACGGGATTTCATCCAGCATCACATTGCGGATATTTATTTCAATCGTTACGATCTTGTTCCATTTGGTAACATAACTGTTATAGTAGTTGGTAAGAATATCAATTCCATATTCCATTCTTCTAGTGAATTGTTCCTTTGTAAAGCTTTCGCGATGACGGCGCATGAACCAGGTAAAATCATTCAACAGATCATCAACAGGCGGAAATACATTGTTATTCTTGCGCATTTTTACAAATAACTGCTCCAATGCGTGGTGAATGGCAGAACCAAATTCCGCTGCTTCGTTTTTTGGCGATGGAATGCGAATGATGTTTTGATAATAAAATCCAAGAGGACAACGCAAATAACTGTTTAATGCCGTTGCACTCATCACAAAGCCATTTACAATTCTGTCCACCAGGTCATCATCCAAATGCTGCACTTCAGGCGCCAATAATTTTTCAAATTGCAAAACACTGAATTGAGTGGTGATCTCTTGTTCAATGGTTACTTTCTCCGCAGGAAGCTGATGCTCCTGTTGAATTTCGGCAATGAACATGGAAGGCTCCAATGCCTTTCCTTCATTGGTATAATTGGCAAAAGAGATGTACAAATATTTCTTTGCTCTTGTCAATGCTACATAAAATAACCTTCTCAATTCTTCCACATCATTTCCTTTAGCTTGTGTAGCAAACAAAGTATCGGGAAAAGAAAATCCGCTGAAGGGTTTCCGTTTCTTCTCCCAACAATTGGATGAATTACCAACGAAGAAAACATAATCGAATTCCAATCCTTTTGCACCATGGCAAGTAAGAAGATTGACTCCTTTTTCATTCCCGCTTACCTGAACCAATGGAAGGATCAATTGCTCCTTACGCATTAGTTCAATTCTATTCATAAAATCCTGCAAAGTCAACAAAGGATGGCGGCGCGTTTCTTCTTTTACATGATCATAAAAACCGGAGAGCAACTGCATCAGCCAGCTTTTATCGGGATGATGCATGATGTAAGAAAGAAAACCTGCCTCACGCACTATTTTCTCCAATAAAGTTTGAACCGTTTCATTACTTACAGCACCAATCAAATCTTCAATGATGCCACAAGCTTCCTTTAGTTTTTTATGCGGCCCCATTTCAAACAATTCGGTTTGCGGCTTGAAGGTTTCTTCTACCAGCCATTGACGTAAGGAAGTGATATGTCCTTTGAATTTTAATTCGGAAACCTGCATGCTGGCTTTGGCAATTTCAATGGGAGGAATGTTCAACCATTCGAAATGCAGGATTTCAAAAAGCATTTCATCACCGCTGTATGGAATATCATGTTCAGCACAGAGGTAATTCAATACCAACAGCAATTGTTGAATGATGGGCTGGTCAAGAACGTTCAGGTTTCTTTTGCTGTAATAAGGAATTTTTTTAAGCCGCAAATAATTGGCGAACTCTTCTCCGTATTTGTTCTCACGATAGATCACTCCTATCATATTTCCCGGCACTCCTGAATTGATCAGCATTTCTATTTGCAATACAGTGCTGATCATTTCATCTCTTTGCGTTTCGTATTCGTAAATGCGGGGAAGGTGTTCAAGGTCTTTGATCGTTTCATTGCTGGAAACTAATTCTTTACTCAGGCCTTCGATTTGTTTTACCAACCGCTCATTGTTGGCATCAATAAGCGTTTTGGAAATATCAAGTATGGGTTGAGTAGAACGATAGTTGTTGACAAGCACCACTGTCAGCAGATCTTTTTTATAACCATCGGCAAACTGCAGCATGTTCTCCACGTTCGCTCCCTGAAAGCGATAAATGCTTTGATCGTCATCACCCACAACAAACACATTGGGCTTGTCCCAATAATTGATCAGCAATTGCACAATTTTGTTTTGAGATCCGCTGGTATCCTGATATTCATCTACGAGTATGTATTGAAACTGCTCCTGGTAGCAGCGAAGCATGCTTTCATTTCGCTCAAAGGCATCAATCACCCAATTGATCATATCATCAAAATCGTAACGGTTGCGCCGGCGCATCAACTGCTGAAACTTTGTGAACTCATTGCAGGCAGCACGTAACCTTTCCATTTTTTCTTTCTGCTCTTCGATTTTATCCCAG
>JAICTW010000035.1 GCA_025936195.1 Flavisolibacter sp. | reverse complement strand
CAAATCCTGTTAACAACAAATCACCCGGCTTTAACTGCTCATGAACTGCTGACAGAAATTGTTCTGCTTCATTGTTCGTGAAATTGCCAATGTTAGAGCCTAAAAGCAAAACCAGTTTTCTTCTATTCGAAACTTTGTAGCTTTTCTCAATCATTTCAAAATACTCACCATTCAATCCCTTCACATGTAAGCCAGGAATGCGCCGGGGCATTTCTGTTTCAAGAAGCTGAATTACGTTCTTTGAAATATCAACGGGGAAATAGGTAAATGTTTTGCCTGCATTCTTTAAATAGCGCAAAAGCTTTGTTGACTTCACAGCATCTCCAGCGCCCAATTCCAATACATCGAATTCGGTAAAGCCCTTAAAAACTGGCGCCGCTAACTCTTTTATTTGTATGGTGAATATTTCCATCTCGCATCCCGTTAAGTAATATTCCGGCAATTGCATGATCTGCTGAAATAAACGATCACCTTCCGCATCATAAAAATATTTGGGTTGCAAAAACTTTGGATAAGAAGAAAGTCCCTGCATCACGTCATTATAAAACTGCCTGTTTCCTATTGTATTTATTGTGCCAATCTGATTCCCGTAAACTGCCATTGTAAATTCGTTTGAAAAAAATTGCGGTAAGTAATTCGTTCATGTCCTTCAGCTGTTGCTACAGATGCTCCACGCAGCACCATTTGATTCACCATAAATTTTCCATTGTATTCGCCGATAGCACCTTCCGCTTTGGAAAATCCCGGATAAGGAAGATAAGCGCTTTCCGTCCATTCCCATCGTTTGCCCCAGTTTAATTTTGGTGCTGCTATTTCCCATTCGGCTTCGGTTGGCAAGCGCCATCCTTTCCATGCTGCAAAAGCAGCGGCTTCAAAATAATTGATGTGAGTAACAGGTTGCTGCGGATCTATTCTTTTCAAACCTGTTAACGTGTAGTAATACCATTCTTCATCAATGAAATGCCAGTACAAAGGGGCGGTGGCAATTTTTGTTTTCACCCATTCCCATCCTTCCGAATGCCAGTAGCGAAAGTTTTTATATCCACCTGCTTTGATGAACTCTATGTATTCTTCATTCGTTACTAATTTGTTTCTGATTTTGCAGGATTGCAGATATACTTTATGCCGCTGCAATTCATTGTCAAAACAAAATCCTTCTCCTGCGTAGCCAATTTCATACACGCCTTCATCTATACTGACCCATTCCTCATTTCCTTCAAATGGCATTTGTTCAATTCCTTTTTGGTTATAAGCGGGAAACAAAGGATTGTGTCCTAAAATGTATTTGATATCGGTGTATAATAATTCCTGGTGCTGTTGTTCGTGATTGAAGCCAAGCAAAACAATTTCTTTGATTTCCTTCGACAAATTCTCACTCAGAAACTTTTCCATTGCGTTATCAACATAATGCCGGTAGCGATAAATTTCATCAACTGTGGGACGACTTAAATTTCCTCTGTCGGTTCGTATCACTCTTGCACCGGCACTTTCATAATAACTGTTGAACACAAAATTGAAGTTGGGATCAAATTCTTTATAGCCATTTAAATTCGGCTTCAATAAAAAAGTTTCGAAGAACCAGGTACTGTGCCCCAAATGCCATTTGGGAGGACTGACATCAACAACAGGTTGAACAACGTAATCTTCAGTTTTTAATGGTCTGCATATATCTTCGGAATGAAGACGGATTTTTTTATACTCGTCCAGCAGGGACAAACACGATACTGTTTTCTTTTTTTTGCTTTCCGGTTTAATAAGAATGTTTTCTTTAACAATTTTCATGATCGTTCATTTATTTTGTGAAAGCAATAATGGTTGACGTCGCTTGCCACTAGGATGCCAATCCTACGATATTGGGCTATGCGAATGCATGATTAGTCGTAAGCAATCAAAAATCATGACAGGGTTCGGGAAATTTTTTTATGAAGAAACACTTCAAAGGAATAATTGTTGTGCAATGTTTTATGAAATCATTTGGATTGAAATCAAAATTTAAAAATAAGGCTCATGCACAATCAATCAGTAGCAGAAAAAATAGCATTGGCTTTGGGTAAAGGTATCATTGCTGGAGTGGCAGGCACGGTAGCTATTTCCATTTCGCAGAGGATCGAAATGAGGATTACGAAACGAAAGCCAAGCGATACACCTGCAAAAGCAGTTAATAAAGTATTGAATGTAGAGGCCACCGATGAAGAACACAAGCAACAGTTTGTGGAGGAAGTACATTGGACCTACGGAACATTATGGGGTTTGGGACGAAGCGTTTTGAGTTTAGCAGGCTTGAAAAGGTGGCGGGCAACGGCAGCACATTATGCCGCGGTGTGGGGAACAGAAATGGTGATGCTGCCTGCTATCGGAGTTTCGGAGCCTGTAACCAAATGGGGCGCAAAGGCAATAGCAAAAGATGGAATGAACCATTTGGTGTATGCTGTGGTAGCAGGATTGGTGTATGATGCTATTGATTAATTGGACTTTGAAGAGAAAAAACATTTCTGTCTAATTCAAACCTCCCGGTAATTCATGCAAATAGCGAACACCAAGTTCATCCTGTTGAATGCGATCTCTCTTGGATTGATAGGCAGCAATGAAAGTGTCCTGCACCAAATCTTCAGCGATGTCCTTTTGCTCAACTTTTGATAGCGTGTAAGAAAACAAATCGTTGGTGTGAATTTGAATTAACTGTATAATCTCGTTCCTCGTGGTATTCATTAAGTGCAAAGGTGGAGAAAAAAATCAGGAGGGGGATTGGTATATAATAACACGGAATTGAGCAAGCCTCACAATTCGGAATTGCGCACATTTTTCAAAGGCCGCATGGTTTTCATCAAATCTTTGCCTAATTGAGTTCAGTTATTGCGGTAATCTATGTTAGATACAAGATATATAAGGCGGACGTACAAGGGCTTATTCTCGTTATAAGCAAGTTTACCTCAGCTAAGATGTACAACTGATATTCCAAACAAAGGGGAACAATTTATTAATTCCAATCGTTTCATTGGCAGCGTGTTCACTTTTCACCGAAAGTTTGATACCGCATTGCCTTGTTGTATTTATTCAAGTTTGGAAGTATCTTTTTGTATTCATAGTCTGTATCTGTTGAACGATTGTATTCCGTCCAATAGCTGATCAACTGTCTTTATTGCAGGATTTTGTTTTACAAGAAGCGGTTCCAAAAGGAGGAACCGCTGTCGTCACACTGTTAAGTGAGAAGTAATCAGGAGTCGTCTATGTAGGGTATGCTCCATTGACTTCATATTCAAGCTGTCAGACGATTGCCGGTTATTTGACGCTTATTTAAACAAGTTACCAATGTTTGTTGTTTAAAATCCTTCGCTGAGTTATATTGGAAGTTTTTATGCGGCAGGTTTTAATATTTTGTAACAACGTAGTATTTGTTGCTCATTGCAAGCGTAATTGATGCTATAATAACCTGCTTATGAATAGCAGATCATAGTACCTTCTTTTTCATTTTTTATTTCTTTTTTTTATGCATATAAAGGTCAGATTACGTCAACTCGGCATCCGTTTGAAATCTTTGATCCCGATTAGATGGTCTAATTATTTGGGATGTCGATCCCTACGCAGCCGTAAAATAATAGAGCGGCTAAAAAGCATCAGCACGAGCGATGTTTCCAATGTCAAACTTGTTTAGTTCACCTGATTTAATTAAAAGAAATATGGAAAAGACAATTGCCAAAATACGATGGTATCGATTTATACCTGTAGCCTTTATTACTTATAGCCTGGCCTATTTGGATCGTGCAAATTTTGGGTTTGCTGCTGCCGGCAAAATGGCTGAGGACCTGCACATCACTGCGGCTATGTCCTCATTACTTGGCTCACTGTTTTTTCTTGGTTATTTTTTTTTTCAAATACCAGGTGCGCATTATGCTTCCACCAAAAGTGCAAAGAAGTTAATCTTCTGGTCTTTGATCCTGTGGGGTACTGCGGCAATGGCAACGGGCATCGTAAGTAATTTCTTGCTGCTTGCTATAGTACGTTTTTTCCTTGGCGTGGTAGAGAGTGCTGTATTCCCCGCCATGCTTATCCTGATGACAAGATGGTTTACAAAAGAAGAACGTTCACGGGCCAATACTTTTTTGATTCTTGGCAACCCGGTAACCATCTTATGGATGTCAATTGTTTCCGGTTATCTAATTGACGCTGTGGGTTGGAGATGGATGTTTATAATAGAAGGAGTACCTGCAATTATATGGGCTTTCCTTTGGTGGCGTTTTGTGGATGACCAACCAAAAGATGCTAACTGGTTGTCTGCAGAAGAAAAAGATTTGTTGAAAGAAACCATGCAAAAGGAACAGGCCGGCATCAAGCCCGTAAAAAATTATGCTGCTGCGTTCAAGTCAAAAACTGTGATTTTATTATGTCTGCAATATGCTAGCTGGAGCATAGGTGTTTATGGCTTTGTACTTTGGCTTCCCTCTATTATCAAAACGGCCCCTAATATGGATATTGTAACAACAGGCTGGCTTGCTTCCTTACCGTACGGATTTGCTATAGTTGGTATGATCATCACCTCTTATTTTTCGGATAAAACACTTATCCGCAAAATCTTTGTCTGGCCTTTTCTTTTGCTTAGTGCTATCGCCTTTTACGCATCGTATTTGACAGGGACTAATCATTTCTGGTTGTCTTTTGTTTTG
Source organism: Flavisolibacter sp. (assembly GCA_025936195.1). The sequence goes on along the minus strand of JAICTW010000035.1, from coordinate 5,998 downwards.
CTTGTTGTTGCGGGTGCCTCTATGTATTCCTGTTATGGACCTTTCTTTGCGATGCTTTCAGAATTGTTGCCCTTAAATGTTTTGGGAGGCGCTTTGGCATTGATCAATAGCTTTGGTGCATTAGGCTCGTTCGGAGGTTCATACTTTGTTGGTTATTTAAATGCTGTCACCGGGAATTTTGATGCTTCCTTTATTTTCATGGCGGCGTCCTTATTGATTTCTGCCATTCTCGCGATCATTGCTGTGAAAGATAAACGATTGAAAATTTGGCGGCTAAGGGAAGAGGAAATAATCCCGGCAAGTGTATAATTGCTTTTTGAAGAAAGATGGAATGACGCAGCAAGAACGTTGAAAGTTGGAGCTCATTGTACATTACGTTCAATCATCAAAACTGGATACAGGTAAACAACTTGCAACGGACAACGCTCTATGAACATTCTGCAAAAAACCTTCGAAACTGAAAGACCCAATTATTTTTATTTACAGCGGGTGACATTATCATCCTGAATAATTCTTTAGCTTAAAACATCTTAATAGTGTGAAAACTGAAATGAGCAGTTCCGCATAAAATTCCTCGATGATTTTTATTGGAAATTTTTGATGCCGGGGTTTAAAGGACAACTTTTTCAGGACGGTCGCGAATCGAAACTATTTTGTCTTTTTCCGCACTTGCCAAAGAATTTAAGTGGCGTGTCTATGATGTGTTGGGTGATGACAATCAGAAGTAGCACACCTGCATTTTTTATCTCATACAGTTTGTTCGATTTGTTTTGGAAATCCGCTGTAGGCCTGTTTGATTGATTTAAATTCTTATACAGATTACAGCATCTAATAGAATGAGTAAACTGTCAGTTAATTTCCAGGTGCTGCTTTTATTTTGATGACAATTTTTTTGACCACTTTGTTTCCACCTGGAGTAATGTTGGGACGGTGTGCTTCGGTTGGAAAGAAAACTATGAATGTTCCTGCTGGAACAGTATAAATTTCGCCTTCACCCGTATAATTACCCAGATCGGTTGCTTCATTATAAGGTTTGCTAACGGTAAGAGAAGAAACAGGCGCTTTGCTCATGTTCTCTTCACCTGATATCACATACTGAAGGTCGATATAGTTTCGGTGCGATTCAAAAGCTGTTTTGTCATAATCCTTCGTAGGCGCTTCTGTTACGATCGCATAAATATTATCTCCGTCAATCACATACCTGCCAACAGCAAGATTGTTCAAGTCTGTGTTTTTCAGATAAGCAAAAGCTTTATCCCAGGCGACCCGGTTAAGGTGATATTGTTTTGCAAATTGTACTTTATCAATTGAGGAATGCGGATTGGCAGCAAGGCCATTTAGCCACTCTTTTCTCTTAAACCATTTTTTGGCTTTATGCTCTGTCCAATTAGTGTTGCCGGATTGCGCTGATACATAAACGAGACCAACAGAAAATAACAAGATTGCTGTTAGAAAAAAGCGCTTCATATTGACAAGATTTAGCTGCATGGAAATTAGGTTTTAAAAGATTTGTAGATTAATAAAAATCATAGTTGTAAAGTTTGTTTTTATGTAAAAGGTCAGGAACCCGGACTTTGCTGTACGGGTCTGGATTTGAAAAGAAGGCGTTGCAAACAAATTGTTTTGGTAACTCAGCAGCGTAGCGGCCTGAATGTATCTGTGCAACATCCTGCTTCTTTAAACTGAAGCAGGTGTTTACAAACAAATTAACCCGGTTAGACTTTTCTTCATAAAACAAATTCTTTTCCGGGCAGGTGATCGCTAATAGCAAGATTTGCGATATCATCTGCCGGTTCTGAATAAGGAACAATTATCAATTTACTTTCACAACAATCTGTGTAAATGAATGTGGTGGGAATGAGTAAACAATTTTGTTCCCTTTTGCTGTGCCTTCTTTTATTACGGGAATATATTGTTGTTGTTTATCAAAAACAAAAGGAGCATTCAAATCCGCGGCTGATATTTCGCTCACTTGTGGTTTACCAGAAAAATTACCCGATGTATTCAGGATTTCGGCTTCAATCGCTTTGTCTTTATGACGGTTCACCACATTGATGATGATTGAACCATTTTCTTTTGAGTATACGGAACTCACATCGAGATAGGGGATGCCTTTGTATTTACCGGCGCTGAATGTGTCACACGCAACATAAGTATCAATCGAATTGCCACGGCAGTTGTTCGAAAATAATTTGAATGTATAAAACAAGGGTGATTTGAATGTTCCTTTTTGCGGATCGCTTGACAACAGGGAAGTCATCATGGTGAAGTTGCCCATCTTCACAACATCTGCGTGACGGATAAATGAATTTAGCGACTGTGCTACCGGTAATACGTTCAGAAAACTTCTGCCGAAGGATCCCCATTCATCTACTGAAATGCCAATTGGATTCGTGTAACCTTTGATAGCTGATACATTTTGTATTTCATTGGCAGTAAGCTGGATTCTTTCCTCAAAGTTCATGGCACTAGCCCCCATGAAGCTGTAGTAGTCGGGAGAATTTTCCCAATAACTGTGGATAGAAATATAATTAATGCGATCTCCAAGGCCGGTTAGTATTTTACGGTTCCAGTCATCCCAGGTACCTTGGCTGTACCAGGATGATCCGGAGGCCACCAACTGAATGGTGTTGTCAACTGCTCTCATTGCCTTGGCTGCTTCTCTTGCCACCTCCACATAATCCTCAGCATTTTTATGACCCAGTTCCCATGGTAAACCATCCACTTCATTTCCCAAATCCCATATTCTTACGTTATAAGGCTCTTTGTGACCATTCTTTACACGCAGGTCGGAATAGTAAGTTCCTCCTTTGTAGTTGCAATACTCAACCCAGTAAGCTGCATCCAGTATGTTGTCAAGCCCGAGGTTGACGCACACAATATTTTCACTACCGATAGATTGATTCAGCTTCATCCATTCATCAGTACCCACATGATTATTATCTACACCACCCCAGGCGAGATTGATACGGGCAGGTCGTTGGTCCTTTGGTCCGACACCATCCTGCCAATGATATCCCATCAGGAAATTGCCGCCGGGCCACCGCATATTCGTCACTTTCAGCTCTTTCATCGCATTGATATAATCTTTCCTGAAGCCGTTTTCATCAGCAAGGGGAGAAGAGGGGTCGTAAAGATTTCCATACACGGTATTGAACTCACCTGAATTTCCCATTTTCCTGTGAATGGGCTCCATGAATACACCATAGACTTTTGGATCAATCTCTCCTATGGTTCTTTCGGGATCTATTTTGATTGTTGCTGTTTGCGCCAGCAGGGAAAAAGGAATAAGCAGTTGAAAAAGGAAAAGAATTTTTTTCATGATGGATGATTTAACAGAATTTGAAAGATGGTTCATAATACCGTTTTTACATTGGTCGGAATCACCTATTGAATATTTGATTGGTACTATTATACTACTGTCTTGTAAAAGTTTGAATTGGCGATTGATTACATCACTTCGTTTACAAGCGTTCCGATTCCCTCAATAGAAATTTTAATTTCATCTCCGCTCTTTAAAGTAAAATCATGCTCCGGAACAATTCCGGTTCCGGTCATGATAAGGCAGCCATGTGGGAAAGAACATTCTCTAAAGACAAAGGATACCAGTTCTTCCGGTGTTCGTTTCATTTGTGAAAGGGCAATGGTTCCTTCATAAGCCGTTGAACCATTCCGGTTAATAGCCAAGCAGATTTTCGTGTTTGTATCCAGTGGCTGTTCGGTTACATAAACGCAGGGACCCACGGCTGCACAGGCATCATAGGTTTTGGCTTGTGGCAGATATAAAGGATTTTCGCCTTCAATACTGCGGCTGCTCATATCATTACCGATAGTATAGCCAACAATCTTTCCGGATGAAGAAACCACAAGAGTCAGTTCCGGTTCGGGAACATCCCAACCGGAGTCTTTACGGATTCTTACTTTTCCATTGGGCCCTACCACGCGGTGCGGTGTAGATTTAAAAAATACTTCAGGCCTTTCGGCTTCATACACGCGGGCATAAAAATCACCTCCACCGGCATCTTTGCTTTCTTCCTGCCTACCGATCTTGCTTCGCAAGTAAGTAACACCGCAGGCCCATAATTCCTGATGGCTGCCGATAGGAGCGAGGACATCTTGAAGTAAATCTGTAGAAGACGGAGAAAGGTTTTTAATCGTTTCCTGAAGTTTGTGAAAAAGAGCATTATCGTTTATGAATTCATCCCAGTTTTCATTTTTTAGCAAAAAGAACATTTCTTCATTTTCAATTACAACTCCTGCTTTGGTCCTGTAGACTTTCATATCAGTTGGTTTATAATTATTTTCTCATTTTAAATAGAAGCTCCTGCACCCGACGCAATCATCTTGATGATGGGACTGTCGTAGCGTTCAGCCACGCTAATGGTTTTGTAGCGTAGTTGTACTGTAGCATCAGCAGAAACAAACAGAATGAAAGCAATCCTTTCATAAAGCAATATTATGCTGATCTGTTTTTGCCGACCACTAATGCAAATCTCTCGTTACCTCATCGCCGGAGTTTCCGCGTAGTATATCGAGGTCAGCGCCGAGACTTGCCTGTTGCACATGTTGGATATAAAATTTGACGTATCCTCTCTCGGCCATGGGCTTGGGAGCTGTCCATTCTTTTCTTCTGGCCAGCAATTCTTCATTACTTACATCCAAATGCAATCTTCTTTGTTCTACATCCAATTCAATGATGTCGCCATCCTTTACCAGTGCCAGTGTTCCTCCAATAGCCGATTCCGGCGCTATATGCAACACCACGGTTCCTGCCGCCGTGCCGCTCATTCTTCCATCCGAGATTCGTACCATGTCTTTAATTCCTTTTCTAAGCAGTTTTTCAGGCAAGTCCACATTGCCCACTTCTGCCATACCGGGATAACCCACAGGCCCCACATTTTTTAAAACAATCACCGAATTTTCGTCAATGTTCAAGTCCGGATCATCGATGCGTGCATGATAATCCTCTATGGTTTCAAACACTACGGCAGGACCGCGGTGCTTCATCAATTTGTTGCTTGCTGCAGACGGCTTGATCACCGCACCCTGCTCGCAGAGATTTCCTTTTAGTACGGCAATCCCCGCATTGTGTTGCAAGGGTTGATCAATAGTTGCAATCACATCCTGATTATAACAAACCGGTGTAGTATTGTTTTCTCCAACGGTTCTTCCGTTAACCGTGATGGCTTCATTGTGTAAATAGTTCTTGAGTTCTTTTATTACAACGGGCAGTCCGCCGGCATAAAAGAAATCTTCCATCAGGTATTTTCCTGAAGGCTTTAAATTCACCAGCAAAGGGACCTCACTGCCGATGCGATCGAAATCTTCCAGCTTCAACTCTATGCCCATTCTTCCGGCAATAGCCAAAAGGTGAATGATAAAATTGGTGGATCCGCCAACAGCTGCATTGACGATAATGGAATTTTCAAAAGCCTCCCTTGTCAAAATTTTAGAAAGCCTGAGATCTTCTTTCACCATTTCAACAATGCGTCTTCCGGAGAGTTGTGCCATCAGTTTCTTTCGTGAGTCTACGGCTGGAATGGCTGCAGCACCAGGGAGTGTCAGTCCGAGTGCTTCCACCATGCATGCCATAGTTGAAGCCGTACCCATAGTCATGCAGTGGCCTGCACTTCTGGCCACTCCAATTTCTGCTTCCAGGATGTCTTCGGCAGAATAATTTTCCACCAGCATTTTTTCCTTTACCATCCAGTTGAAGGAACCGGAGCCGAGGCACTCGCCTTTGAAGCGTCCGTTGAGCATTGGTCCTCCGGGAACCACAATGGTGGGAAGGTTCACACTGCAGGCGCCCATTAAAGTGGACGGTGTGGTTTTATCGCAACCGGTTAAAAGCACTACTCCATCAATGGGATTGGCGCGAATGGTTTCTTCCGTGTCCATGGCTGCAAGGTTGCGAAACAGCATGGTGGTAGGTCGCATGAGTGTTTCGCCTAAAGAGGTAACAGGAAACTCCAAAGGGAATCCGCCTGCCTCAATGACT
>JAICTW010000809.1 GCA_025936195.1 Flavisolibacter sp. | reverse complement strand
TATGCGTTTGAAACCATTCACACCCATGAATTGCAGTCTGGCCTGTCTGCTCAAATCAATGGGGAAAAAATTGTGGAGCTGGGAAGAGTACATACTCAATTAGCTTCTAAATTTGATATCAAACAACCCGTTTTCTTTGCTGATTTTTATTGGGATGCTATTTTAAATTATGCAGGGAAACAGATACAGTTCAAAGAAATTCCAAAATATCCTTCTGTTGAAAGAGACCTTGCGGTGGTGGTTCCGAAAGGAATGAAGTACAAAGAGATCAGTGAACGCATAGACAAATTGCGGCTGAACAAATTAAAAGAAGTGCGGCTTTTTGATGTTTTTGAAAGCGATAAACTGGGCAAGGATAAAAAATCAATGGCGATTAACTTTACTTTCCTCGACGAAGAAAAAACACTGACCGACAAAGAAATTGATTCCTGGATGAACAGGATCATGACCACTTTAGAAAAAGAGCTCAATGCCGAAATAAGAAAGTAAATTAGCTAACGTACAATCCAGCTTTGCAGGATGTTCAAATTGTCATCGCAACATGACGGTAGACCAGCAGTTCACCATACTAAATGAAAAATTGCAGCAATTGCTGAAGCAATACAACCGTTTGCAGAAAGAGAACGAACGGTTGAAGGAAGAATTGCAGCAATCAAAAAGCAGCGGAGTTGAAACACAACATAAGATGGATGAATTGCAACAGCAACTCAGTATTTTGAAATTAGGCTCTGGCGAAATGAATGAAAAGGATAAAAAAGAATTTGAGAAAAAGATCAATCATTACATACGTGAGATTGATAAGTGTATCTCTTTTTTAAGTCAATGATGGACGTGAATTTAAGATAGTTTACAGTTCAAAGTTAGAATATTCACTACATCAGAAATAATCTTAGAGCGGAAGAAATGATTGTTCATTATGTAGGGATTTGCCGGTGGCAAATTCTTTAATAAATAAAGTTCTTTTGCATCAAGCTAACGCAAAACATCAACAACCTGAAGGGCTCTCAAATTCACGTTTCACGAAAAATAAACATGGCTGATAACAATACCAATCTCATTCCTCTCAATCTTGTCATTGGCGACAGAACGTATCGTGTACGTATTCAACCAAAGGATGAAGAGGTGGTTCGCAAAACAGTGAAGACAATCAATGATAAAATGCTGGAGTTTAAAACCAATTTTGCAGGCAAGGATATGCAGGATTATATTGCCATGGTATTGGTTTGGTTTGCCACCGAACAAAATGCAGCCATATCCAACCAGGTGAATTTAGATAATGTAAGCAGCCGTTTGCAAACTTTGGAAAGAATGATTGATAGTGTCCTGGAATAAAATTTCCTCAGGCCTTTTTTCGACTCAAAATACTCCAGTCAGTTTCTTCAGCAACAACGGTATTGGCAAGTATTCCTAATTTATCAACTTCCAATTCAACAACATCATTTTCTTTCAGCCATTGTTCCTGGTAAGCTGCATCATTTAATTTTCCTGTTCCATTTAATTCTAAAAAACATCCTGTTCCCACAGTTCCGCTTCCAATAATATCTCCAGGATACAAATCCACTCCATAAGAAGCTCTTTCAATCAATTCGGCAAAGGTCCAATCCATATCT
>JAICTW010000636.1 GCA_025936195.1 Flavisolibacter sp. | reverse complement strand
TCAACGTTAAAGGATAAAACAAGCACTTCTTCTAGTGAAGGAAAAATAAAAACGCTCATAATAAATCCTCAGGTAGGAGTTGCCTTTAAAAAAAATCTGATAGTTGGAGTCAACCTTTATTATTTAAATGGCAGTTCCAAAAAATTTACCTCGTACAATGACTTTGAACGAAAAGGATATGGAGCCGGCGTTTTTGTTAGAAATTATTTTCCGATCTCAACTCGTTTTTTATTGTTCACTCAGTCTGATTTAAATTACAACCAGCAAAAGGTTGATTACCCTGCTACCTTTTATAATGCATACCCCTCAAAAGAAAAGGACCATACCATTGCACTGAATTTTTATCCTGGTCTCACTGTGAACGTTTTTAAATGGCTATACCTGGAAGCCGGCTTTAGTAATCTCCTTTCTCTGGGATACACCAAATCAGCCAACACTTCTAATAACAATGGGCCAATAAGTACCGAAACACAAAAAGGATTTTTCTTTCAAACCAGTTTAACCAATAGCTCGTCGCTTAATATTGGGATGCGATTTATCATTCCAAAAAAATAATTTCATCTATGAAGATGAATTGAAGCTTCGCGCTGCAATTTTTTTATAAGGTTGTTCATCACTTTAAACGATAATAGCTGAATGGTTGACAACAACATCATTCCCGGGGATAGCCGGTCGGCATTTGAGGTGAATTTTCATGATGCCGAAGCACCTGGTATTTTCTGCTGGCGAGATAATGATGATCGCTATGGCGTGCCCAACTCATGCCCCACATTAATTGCCTATTACACCGCAAACCAACCCCATTACAAATGTTTTCCCGTCATGTCCACCCAGCTTTGATGCCAGTCAAATCCCGAATTCAGGAAAGATGCAATGGCGCCGCAATACAAAAGCAATGGCGATATATATTTAAAAACACGGTGCTCATGTACATTTCAAATCTAAAAAATTGCCTTTAACGTTTATTAACCGTCGATTAACCCCATTTGTTAAACTCTTTTTGTTTTTTTAAGTCTCAACCCAAATTTTTCTTTCGATGACCTCCAATCAACTCAAAAATCAGCACCTGATGTGGCGTGCTGGTTTCGGTCCTGCTGCGGATCAGTTAGAACAACTTCAAAAGATTACTCCAACACAATTATATAAAGCACTGCAGAAAGCTTCCAATAAAAAACCCGAATACCTTGATGCCACTGATAATTATTTAAAAGGATTAGTACAAGGCTTGCAGGATGAAGGTATGCGCAAGAAAGATTTGGACAAAGATGAAAAAAGGAATATTCAGCGGCAAACAAGAGAGGCCATCAAAAATTTGAATTTATTGTGGCTTGAAAATATGGTGGACAGCGATCAGCAGCTTCGCGAAAAAATGGCTTTTTTCTGGCACGGACATTTTGCTTCAAGAAACCTGAACGTTTTCTTTCAACAGCAAATGCTGGATGTGATCCGCCAAAATGCTTTGGGAAGTTTTCGCGATCTTTTGCATGAAGTTTCGAAGAGTGCCGCGATGCTGAATTTTTTAAATGCCAATCAAAATAGAAAAGATCATCCCAATGAAAATTTTGCCCGCGAAGTAATGGAACTGTTTACCATGGGCAGGGGCAATTACACGGAAACAGATGTAAAAGAAGGTGCAAGGGCTTTCACCGGCTGGGGTGCTAACGTAAAAGGTGAATTTGTTTTCAGAAAGTTTACACATGATGATGGCAACAAAACCTTTTTAGGGAAAACAGGAAATTTTGATGGAGATGATGCGCTCGATATTCTGTTGGACCATCCACAAACTTCAAAATTCATCACACAAAAAATTTACCGCTTCTTTGTCAGTGAAAGTGTTGACAAAGAAAAAATAAACTGGTTAGCAGACCGTTTTTATAAATCCGATTACAACATTTCAAAACTGATGGAAGACATTTTCACTTCCGATTGGTTTTATGATGAAAAAAATATCGGAGTACGAATTAAATCACCCATCGAATTAGTGGCAGGTATTCGAAGAATGCTTCCGATGAAATTGGAGAATGAGAATGCCCAACTATTGGTTCAACGTGTTTTGGGACAAGTATTGTTCTATCCTCCAAACGTTGCCGGCTGGCCTGGCGGTAAAAACTGGATTGACAGTTCCACACTAATGATGCGTATGCGTTTGCCGCAAATGTTCAACGACACTGATGAATTTAATGTGCAACCAAAGCCGGATGACGATCAGATGATGGGAAGACCGGATGATGTAAAACCAAACGTTTATAAAGGCAATAAACAAATGGGCAAAGCCGGCAAACCAATCAATGCAGAAATTTATTGGCCCAATTACGTAAAAAATTTCGAAACCATTTCCCGTGAGCAATTGATTGACAGTATGCAGAAGGCTTTGTTGCAGATCCATCCGGATTATACAACAGACCTGATAAAAAATTATGCAGACGCACAAAGCAAAGAAAGTTTCATTAAAACGGCTACCATACAAATCATGAGCACGCCGGAGTATCAGATGTGTTAAGGCCCCTGTCCTCCGCCAAAGCAGAGAGACTTAGGTCCGAGAAACTTACTGTTTCAATCAGTTCTTTACTGACGGTTTCTATTGTGGAAATAAGTT
>JAICTW010000134.1 GCA_025936195.1 Flavisolibacter sp. | reverse complement strand
CCCGAAAGATTGTACAGGGTCTTTGCCATTACTGTTGCTATGCTTGTCCTTCTTACGCATCAAAAAAATATCGGAAGGCTGATAAAGGGAGGCGAAAGCAAGGTTCCCATTCTAAAGTATCGCGACCGTCGCAGGCAGAGGCGCAAATAACTTCATTGGATCGAATCTAAGCTCACCTGTAAAGGCTGTTCCGTTTTGGTATAATCATTGAACTCTTTGTAAAAAAAGTTAAAGATGATACGGAAAATAACCTGTCTGTTTTTATTGGCCGCAAGCTTTGTAGCATGTTCCACTAATCCGGTAACACATAGAAAACAATTGAAGCTCGTTTCTGAGCAGGAATTGCAGGCAATGGCCACCCAGCAATATCAACAATTTTTAAGCGAAAACCGTGTTGTATCGCCTTCGGCCGATAGGGATGCAGAAATGGTGCGTCGTGTGGGCCAGCGGGTTGCCAATGCTATTACTGATTATTATCGAAGCAATAATTTAGGCAGCGCATTGGACGGATACCAATGGCAGTTTAATTTGGTAAATAATGCTGAGGCTAACGCCTGGTGCATGCCAGGTGGTAAAGTTGTTGTTTATACAGGTTTGCTTCCCATAACACAAAATGAAGCAGCCCTTGCAATGGTATTAGGGCATGAAATTGCACATGCGGTCTTACAACATGGTAACGAAAGAATGAGCCAGGGGCTGGTTCAACAATTAGGTGGTGTGGCCTTGTCGGTAGCTCTTTCGAGCCAGCCTGCTGCTACTCAAAATCTGTTTTTAAATGCTTACGGCGTTACTTCCCAGGTTGGTGTTTTATTGCCATTCTCCCGCAAACAGGAACTTGAGGCCGACCGTTATGGAATGATCTGGGGAGCCATGGCCGGTTACAATCCAAGAGAAGCCATAGCTTTATGGCAGAGAATGGAAAAAGCGTCGAATGGACAGGAGCCACCGGAATTTTTAAGTACACACCCATCGTCTGGAAACAGAATAGCTCAGCTTGAGAAATACCTCCCGGAAGCACTGAAATACTACAAACCTATGGGTAAATAGACAGCTTTTTTGTGGCTTAATAAACTGAAAATCCCGCCAATCTAATGATTAGCGGGATTTTTCTTCTGTAAAACCTTGGGCGTCAAGGTATATTTTCTTACCTTTGCAGCACTGTTTATCAGAAAACTCCTTCGCACTTCTTTCACTTCATAAAAAACAGTATAATAAATATGTCTCAAACAATTTTAGAAAAGCTCCAATTAAAAAACGAAAAAAACATTTTAATTCAGGGCTTGCCTTCTTCAATTGAAAAGCAGTTCAGTAAATTGTCTTTTGCAAAAAATCTTACTCCTTTGTTGCGTTCCAGAAGGATTGATTTTGCTTTGGTTTTTGCAGTAAGTGAAGTACAGTTAAATTCTATTCTGGATGATATTATGCCTGCTTTGAAAGACGATTCTAAATTGTGGATCGCCTATCCAAAGCTTACTTCAAAAATCTCCACCGACCTTAATCGCGAAGGCAGTTGGAGTAAATTGGCAACTGCAGATTACGAAAGCACTGAGCAGGTGTCTTTAGACCACGTATGGCATGCCGTTAATTTCAAAAAATCGGAGGCGGAAGTAGAAGAGAGAGTTTTGGTTAAAAAGAAATCGAAGTTGGCAAGTGTGTAATAATCAGATTTAAAATAAAAAAAGGAGTCTGTCAGGCTCCTTTTTTTATTTTAAGAAAATCATCAATTGAAAGGCCGATAATAGCTGAAAGCGGAGTTTCTGTATTCAGCCCTGTATCAATCCATTTTTTGGATGATTTTTTAAGAAATATCGTACTTCCGTTTAAAAGTTTACAACGGTACAAAACTTCTTCCTCGTCATGAATGAGTGTAATCTCGGCTGAACCGAACAATCCATAGTACGGATAATCAATTTTGAACTGATCTTCCTTTATGGTGTCATTATAAAATGAAGTTCCCCTCATTGTTTAACTGTTTTGTTGAATCAACAAAAGGTGGGTTTACAGGCAAGCAACTTAAGAAAGGACAACAAGATAAACTGAATAAATAAAAATGTCAAGTCTTCCGCATATTTCTATGCAAATCAAAGCAAATAGCTGCTTTACGTTTCTTTAATTATCCAGGTTTGACAGATAAAACCCTTCCTTGTGAAGTACCGTTTTGTTAGGAATCGGAGTCAGAAGGGACTCCTTAACTAATTTTTCAACAAGCCTGAGCTGGTTGTCCTCATCACCCGATTGAGCGATCAGTTTCCAACTTTCAATTTTCATTAATGCTCTTTTGCTTGTTTTGATTACGTGACGGTCTAACCATTCAGACCTTTCGGCAAGATACAACTGGTGGTTGCGAAAATAGGCATGCATAGGACTAGATTTTATTTAATGGTAGCTTTGACTACTCAAATTAAAAAGAAATTTTTTTAAAAACCTAATTCACCGGATATTTTCGGTGAACTGTATAAAAAAACACTTAGCCATCTGATAATAAAAGACAACTAAGTGTTCCCCAGGTTTATTTTGATTATGCTAAAACTTCTGCAGAAGTTTTATTGTATTCTTCAGACAACTTGCGCTGCATTTCGTAAGACATCGGTTGATAACTGTCGAAATGCATTTTGAATTTTGCACGTCCCTGTGTTATGGAACGCAATGAGGAAGAGAAATCATGCATTTCTGCCAGCGGCACTTTCGCAATGATCTTCTGAAAATGTCCTTCCGTGTCCATTCCCTCTACAATACCCCGGCGGCTTTGAATATCTCCCATAATGGCACCTGTCAGATCTTCGGGACACAATACTTCTACATAATTGATTGGCTCCAACACCTGCGGATCTGCCTGCTGGAAGGCTTGCCTGAAGGCCTGCAACCCCGCGATCTTAAAAGAAATATCATTGGAGTCAACAGGATGCATCTTCCCATCATAAACCGAAACTCTTACATCACGAACGTAAGAGCCTGTTAAAGGTCCTTCCTGCATTTTCTCCATTACACCTTTTAAAATTGAAGGAAGAAATCTTGCATCAATAGCACCGCCGACGATGCAGTTGTAGAAAACCAGTTTTCCACCCCAATCCAGATTAAATACTTCTCTGCCACGAATGTTTAATCCTGAAGGTTCAGGCATGCCTTCATACCATGGCTCAATGCGCAGATATACTTCGCCAAATTGGCCTGCACCACCGGATTGCTTTTTGTGACGATAATTGGCATCGGCAGCTTTGCGTATTGTTTCTCTGTAAGGAATTCTTGGCTTTATGAATTTGACAGGCACTTTATGAATATGCTCGATCTTCCATTTAGCTACGGCGAGGTGCATATCACCCTGGCAATGAATTAACGTTTGCTTTAACTCCTGCGAAACTTCAACAATCAACGTGGGATCTTCTTCTTTTAGTTGATGTAATGCCTGCGCGAGTTTTTCTTCTTCTCCTTTATTTACCGGTTCAATAGCAACCGTCATATTGGAGGAAGGAAATTCGATTGGAGGTAGTTCTATATTCTTTCCTTTAACGTGAAGCGTATTGTTTACATGCGTGTTTCTCAATTTTAGTGTGGCGCCAATATCGCCTGCTACCAGTTCATTAACAGGCATGCGCTTACTGCCTTCCATTAAAAATAACTGATTGATTTTTTCGGTAACTCCGTTTGATTCATTTACCAATTCCATTCCTGTCTTGACAGTCCCTGAAAAAACTTTGAAGTAGGAAAGATCGCCAACATGTGCTTCTGAAATCGTTTTGTAAATAAACAGGCAGGCAGGGCCGGAAGGATTGCAGGGAAGTTCTTCACCTGAAATGGTTTTTTGAGGAGGCATTTCATTGGCACTCGGACAAACGTTATCAATGAATCCCATTAATCTTCCGCTACCCATGTTCCTTTCAGCCGATAAACAAAAAAGAGGAAAGATGTCGTGGTTTATCATGGCTTTCTTCAAACCTTCTTTCATTTCATCTTCATCCAGTTCGCCTTTATCGAAATATTTTTCCATTAAGGCTTCGTCATTGCTGGCTACGGTTTCCACTAATTCTTTGTGCAATTGCTCTGCTCTTTCTCTTTCATCATCCGGGATAGAAAGCTTTTCTGGTTTTCCGCCGGTATCTTTAAATTTATACAGGGTCATTCGCAATACGTCAATGATTTCGTGAAACCCGGCGCCTTCCTGTAACGGATATTGAACCACGGTCACTTTGCTTCCGAAATGCTCCTTTGCCTGCTGAACTGTTTTATTAAAATCTGCTTTATCATGATCTAGTTTGTTAATGGCAAAGATCATTGGCGTTTTGAATTTCTCTGTGTACTCCCAGATCACATCGGTTCCTACCTCAACACCATTTGCAGCATTCAAAAGCATGACACCCGTATCGGCAACACGCAAAGCAGATAAAACTTCACCAACAAAATCATCATAACCCGGTGTGTCCAGGATATTTATTTTATAACCACGCCATTTCGTATGCATCAATTTGGAGAAAATGGAATTGCCACGTTCCTGTTCCAACTCATGGTAATCACTGACCGTATTATTTTCGGTTACAGATCCTTTGCGGTTGGTAATTCCGGCTTCGAAAAGCATACATTCCGCTAAGGTTGTTTTGCCCGAACCCGCATGTCCGAGCAAAACAATATTTTTTACGTGTGAGGTATCAAACTCTGGCATATACTAAGTTTTAAGATGAGATAATAAACGACTTCATGCATGATTTGCATGTTCAGAAATAGCTGTATAAAAAAACATTAGCAGCTTGTAGTGCTAATGAATGTTTTGAATTCATTGCGGAGTTCCTGAAGAGTGCTTTCCAAACCGAGGAACTCGTTTAATAATTCTTCGTGGAGCGTGTAGTTGTCTTCTGCCATTTCCTCCGAGGCAGATTCCTGTTCAACTCTTTTCTCGTGGGTTTTAATAGATTGTTTGAGGTCGTGAATGTTGATAAGCTGAATGTGAAACTGGTTATCGAAATGTTCTACATCTTGTAGTTGATTTCTTGATAAATTCTTTCGGCAAATTTCCTGTAATGCTTTTTTCGATGTTTGGAATTCTTCACGGTAATTGCGGAGGATTTGGAGCCATTCATTGCATTCGGTTGTCAATTGAGAGAGATCTGTCTGAACCATGGGACTGAAGTTTTAAAGGTTAAAAAATGATTGGTTTTCACTTCACTTTCTCCCGGAGGTAGGATGGTACATTAAATTTAGAACTCTTTACCAAGAAAAAAACAAGATTTTTATCAATTGAAAACCTTAAATTAATCAGACGCTCTTCCTTTATATTTGCCTATATCTGATTGCTCAAAAATTTATTGATCCGTTAGTTGAAAAAAATTTTTACGATAGGAAATCAAATTATGGATGGTGCTGTTCTGCTGCTCGAAATAGGAGAGGACTATTGCAGTTATGCTGTGCTGAAAGAAGAAGAAAGAGCCTTCTGCCAGATCAGTTACATAACGTATGATGAACTGCAAATGCAGAATGAGCTGGCATGTGTTCTTGACGAATTGAAGAATATCAGTTTTGAAAAAGTAATTGTTTGTTCTGCCTTGCCTCAGTCCTTGTTAATCCCCACTCATTTCAGCAAGGAAGCACATTCTTTTGTAAGTACTATTTACGACTCTCCATTTCAGAAACAATTTACCAATGATATTCCTGAATGGCAGATGACTGTTGCTTACTCATTACCTGCTTTCCTATTCAATTTAATTGCAGAGCGGTTTTCATCGGTACACTATGTTCATGCATATGTGCCATTGCTGAAAATATATAATGGCTATACAGCCTCTGATCAAATTGATATTTATTTCAGCACACAGCATTTCAGAGTGCTGGTAAAAAAGAATAAACAGGTGCAACTTGCACAAATATATTCTTATAAAACGCCTTTGGACGTAACCTACTATCTGCTCAAAATTTGTTATGAGTTTCATTTAAACCAATCTGAAGTATTTATAGTTATCTCAGGATTGATTGACGAGGACTCGGCCTTGTATAATGAAATGCATAATTATTTCCTGAATCTTCATTTTGCTCAGGCGCCATCATATTCTTTACCGGAGAATGATCATCCGCATCATTATTTTTCTTCATTGTATAACCTGGCCGCATGCGTATTATAAGTGGATCATTGGGTGGACGCAGAATTAGTCCGCCTGCCAACATGCCTTATACAAGACCAACAACTGATATTGCAAAAGAAGGCCTCTTTAATGTTTTGCAAAATCAGTTGGACTTTGAGGAACTGAAAACTTTAGATCTTTTTGGCGGCACCGGATGCATTAGTTATGAGTTGGCGTCAAGAGGTGTGCCTGATCTCACTATTGTCGAAAAAGACCAGAAGATGTTTTCTTTCATTAAAAGAACTGCGGAAGCTTTGCATCTGCAGAATTTCAAAGTAATAAAATCTGATGTATTTCGCTTCATTGAGCAATGCACCCAAAAATTTGATTTCATTTTTGCGGGTCCGCCGTATGCATTGCAAACAATTGATGATCTTCCCAAATTAGTTTTTGAGAAACAATTATTGAATAAAAATGGATGGTTTGTTTTGGAACACACCCCGAGGAATACTTATGAAAGCTTTCCTCATTTCAAATCGGCAAGAAATTATGGAACAACTGTTTTTTCGATTTTTAGGGCCCCACTTAACTTTCCCCAACAGGAGAAGAATTCCAGCACAACCCTTGCTTAATCAAATGCCGACGGTCTGTCAGCATCTTTAACGAGAAGGGCTGTGCTGTTGGTGGCCTATCCCTGTTTGGGAAGGTCGGGATAGGGGCCGTCCTTATCTTCGCACATGCTTAAAAAAGAAGCCCGAGATATTTTTAAACAAAAACGTTTCAATATTTCTCAAACCGATAAGCAGAAATGGGACGATCTTTTATTGATACAGTTTCAAACAATTGATTTCCCTTTTCTGGATTGTGTCTTCAGCTTTTATCCGATTGAACAAAACAATGAGATCAATACTTT
>JAICTW010000790.1 GCA_025936195.1 Flavisolibacter sp. | reverse complement strand
AAAGCATTTCCATGAAAATTGTTTGCGGGCATATCCATCCGCAAAAGATGCGGCCAAACGCATTGGTAAATAAAGCGATAAATACAATGGCAGCAAGCATCAGCAAACCGAAAATAAAAAAGTCTTTCGGCCAGAAAGCATAACTGAACAATATGAATTTGCCTTCCGGAAAATTGAACTGAAGAAAAGGCCGGCCGTGAACTTTAATAAAAGGTGTGATAAAAAAGATTGCATAAAAAAACACGGCAACAGCAGCACGGTAATTAAACCATTTGCCACCTGGCTTCACCGGGAAAATCCATTTCCTTTTACCATCCGTGGTAACCGTACTCAGATTATCCCTGAATGAATCAGCTTCTACTAAAGATCGAATATCAATTTGTGTATTGTCATTCATGTCAAATATCCTGATAATTAATTGTTTTCAATTAAATCGCCCTGGGGTTCCTTTGGATTTGCCGGATTGGTGCCTTTCAGTGAAATTATAAAACTGGCCAACTGGGCGATTTGCTTTGGTGTAAAATCATCTTTCCAGCTTTTCATGCCTTTCTCAGGAACTCCATTTTTGATCGTTTTGAAAATATCATGAATGGTACCACCATGAAGCCAGTAATTATCAGTTAGGTTTGGCCCAACGACACCTCCTCCTTCAGGACCATGGCATGGTGCGCAACTGGACGTGAAAATCTTTTTACCAGCCGCAATTTCTGTAGCATCTTCAAGGAGGGTTACGGTATTTTCATCAATTTTATTAGCAGAAGAAGCCAGGTATGTTTTGATTTGTTCTTCAGCCTTAACATTTGCTAATTCCAGCTCTTTAATTTGATTGGGCGCGGAATGAGAAACAAAATACACCCACAGGTACACCACTGCAAACACAACAGAAAGTACAAATCCCCATTGCCACCAGGGCGGCGTTGGATTATCCAATTCCCCGATTCCATCATAATCATGGCCAAGGTTTACGTGTGCCTCTGAGGTAGCATCCACGCTTTTTGTATTATTTAAGCGTTCCAGCCAATGGATGGTTTTCTTTTTGGGAACGGCACGCTTCTTTGCAGTGTGAGTTGTAAAAAATGAATTTGATACGCGTGCCAAATACAAGATGATGATCAATTCGAGAACAAGGATTGACGACATCAGGGCAAATACTGTGTTGCTGATTCCCTGTATCCATTCACCGGAAGTAGCTACTGCTGCGGGAACTGAATCCTGTGCAGATAAAGCGAAGGATGAAAGGAGCAAACTTATCGTGAGCACAGCTTTTGTGGTTTCGCTTGCCTTTTCTGATTTCTTTTTAAAGGTTGTATATCCTGCTATCATCGCTTTTCCAAGTACGAGTATGACACCAGCCAAGACAATCATAATAATGACCATTGCGATCGCTACCGGATGCGTAGCAGAGGAAGGCGCTTTTGTTTGTGCGAAGCTGAATGTTACAGGACTCAGTGCAAGCGCCAGTAGGAATGATTTAATATATTTCATACAATGAATGATTAATCCTCTAATGGAAGGTTTTTTATTTCTGTAATGGTTTTCCTGCTTTTGGAAAACACTAGTATGGTTGCCAAAACGAAAACGGTTATGAACAATATCAACGTGAACATCGGGTAAATCTGCACGTTGTGTATGTCTTTCAGGTAATTGATAAATTTCATGGCTGACAGATTGTTTTAATCAGTTATTGATTCTTTT
>JAICTW010000425.1 GCA_025936195.1 Flavisolibacter sp. | reverse complement strand
CCAATGCTGATGCGGCCTAAATTTAATTCCATGATCTGGTCGGGGGCAATGTCCTTGCTTCTTGCTTCATATTCAGAATAAAACCGGATGAACTCACTGTTCATGTTATTAGAAAGAGTGCGGATGATATTGGTTTGGAAGTTTTGCAACTGATAAGAAGAACCATATTGATAACCGCCGTAATTCTGAATAGGGCTGATCACCACTTTAACAACAGCAATATTAAAAACAGAATCTCTTTTCTTTTTCAATTCAAAATCATCGGGTCGGTAACTCACTGCCGTATTGTATTCTCTGTACGCCTGACGAAAGCCATCTTTCGTTGCCTCGTTCATCCACTTGTCTGCCCTTTCTGTGTGTGCATCGGCGGCTTTATCGCGGTAGGTTTCAACAAATTCAGAATAATCTTTTGCCTTGATTGCTTTTACTGCTTCAGGATACTGGTGAATGGTATTGTACAGATTCTGAAGTGCAACATATTGCTGGTAAATACGATCAAACCGGTCATCGTTTTTGCTGTTCGATAAGATCCTGATCTGGTCTTCATATTCATTGACTGTATAGGTGTATGATTTTTGAACAAGATCTTTTGTTTCGTAATCGGTTGGGTCTTTTTGTAATTTTTTTACACCGCGTTCAATAGCATCGGTATAATCGCCTTTTTGATAGGATTTGCTGGCGCTTTTACAACTGTAGATCAAAACAAGGCAGCCAACAACAGCAAGGGAGTAAAGTTTAGTCATGGTCTATGGTTTTTCTTTGTAAGAATTAAAACATGGATAATGGTTACTGGTCAAACGTTATTTTAATTCATCCTTAACAAACGCTGATAACAGCACAAAGAAACAAATCAGATGTGGTAAATCAAAGCAATGAAATAATTTAGTGGCAAAGCAATATGGATGCTAATATGCTCAACTAAGTTTCTATTCTTTTAAGCCGAAGGTTGGTGACTGGTGCTACAATCAGCGGGAATTTTTCAATGATAACCGTACTGGCATCTAAACCAAAGCCTCTTTCTTCCGAAAGGCTGATATCCTTTAGCCAAAAATGAAATTTCATGATCATTCGTTCAATGATCGGCAGATCGTTATCCTGGCTTAAATATTTTTCCATAACAATGAAAGAAAAATCACCAACAATATTACTTCGTTCCAGGCTTTCGTAACGGCTGGTAATGGTCACTTCTCTATTGGCAACTAAATCTTCAACCACTTTTCTGAACATCAGATTAATTCTTGGATCCACACGGAAACCCAGGCGAAAGTCCACACGAATGATATCATTCGGAATAATATGATCAACCTTGTACTCCATCGTATAAGGATCATCTAATGTATCCACATGGACAAACCAATAAATATCGGCCCGCTTTGGTTTTTTATTGAGAATGGAATAGATGATCTTATGCTCAATTTCTTTTGGGTTATCGGCACTCGTCAGATACACTAAGTGAGTTGCATACTTTGGAACAGATCTATCGTTACTTAATTCCTGAATTTTAGGAATGTAATGTTCAAGTCGTACAAACTCCACGTAGCGGTTTTTAATTTTTCGTGCACGGAACCATACATACATCACAATAAACAAACCACCGCCAACAATTACAGCAACAAAGCCACCGTGGGGAAATTTATTGAGGTTGGCAAATAAAAAGCTTAATTCAATAGTGAGGTAAACGGTAAGATAAAACACGATAAAAATGGGTTTTACTCTTCGGGAAACAAGGAAATTGGCAAAAAGAATAGAAGTGGCAATCATGCACAGCGTAATGGCCAAACCATAAGCAGCTTCCATTCTTGTTGATTTCTGGAAATACAGAACGATGGCAGTACAACCAACAAATAGCAATGTGTTTACACCGGGAATGTACAACTGTCCTCTTTCTTCTGTTGGATAATTGATCTTCAGCTTTGGCCACAGGTTCAAACGCATTGCTTCGCTAATTAAAGTGAAGGAGCCGGAGATCAACGCCTGGCTGGCAATAATGGCTGCGGCAGTTGCAATGATCACTCCGGGAATTTTGAACCACTCGGGCATAATACCATAAAATGCATTAAAGCCACTGTCAATCAGTTCCTGTGTAATTCTGTGACCATTAAGAACCTGTCCGTTGAACGTTCCTTTTAAAAGCCAGGCGCCCTGTCCCAGATAATTTAAAATAAGGCAGGATTTTACAAATATCCACGACACACGAATATTGCCACGGCCACAGTGCCCCAAGTCGGAATACAATGCTTCAGCACCGGTAGTACAGAGGAATACTGCACCCAGAATGTAAAAGCCTTTTGGATAGGTAGAAAGTAAATTAATGGCGTAGTAAGGATTGAAAGCTCTGAATATGGCAGAATCATCGAACAGATGCGAAATACCCAGAACGGCCAGCATTAAAAACCAGATGCTCATAACGGGACCAAACAACCGTCCGATAGAAGCCGTGCCAAATTGCTGCAAAAAGAAAAGTATTCCGATAATGGCAAGAACAATGTAAACGATCGTCCAACCCTCAATAGTAGAAAAAACAGGCACCTGCCGCAAACCTTCCACTGCCGAAGTAATGGAGATAGGAGGGGTGATCATTCCATCAGCTATCAACGCTGCTCCTCCAATCATGGCGGGAAGCACCAGCCATCTGCGTTGCCGCCTTACCAGTGCATATAAGGAAAATATGCCGCCTTCACCGCGGTTATCGGCTTTGAGCGTAAGGATCACATATTTAATGGTTGTTTGTAAAGTAAGTGTCCAGATAATACAGGATAGCGAACCAATGATTAGTTGATCGGTAATAATTCGCCCGTTGGTGATAGCATTGAGTACGTAAAGAGGTGATGTTCCGATGTCCCCGTAAATAATGCCTAACGCCACAATAAATCCTGCTACGGTAACTCTGTTTAAAGGTATTCTCACTCGCCTTAATTTTATGGAGTGTGCAAAGGTATATGTTAAAATCCAAGTCGCTATAATAAACAAAAAAACAAAAGCATGTTTTGCATGCACAAAACCAGTAAACTGCATCATGCATCCAAATCGGCTTTTTAACGTCTTAATGATAGATACAAAATTTACCTGTAATTTCAAATGATAATCAGCGCCATGTTAGTGAAAAGATCCTTGTTAGGCCTTGTCTTTCTGTTATTTATGTCAGCTTCCTTTGGCCAGAAAATTGTCTATTCCCAGCCTGAAAGAGACGATTCGCGGCGGATTGATTTCGAGATCATAGGAAAGGTATCCGGCAACTTTCTGGTCTATAAAAAGATCCGGTCAAAGGGCTATGTTGCGGTCTACAATACGGATATGGAGCAGATCGGAAAGGAAGAGCAGCAATACCTGCCGGAAGACCGCCTGATCAACGTGGATTTTTTCCCCTATAACGATTTCAGCTACGTGATTTACCAGTATCAGAAGAAGAACGTGGTGTACTGCGACGCGGTAAAGATCGACGGCGATGGCAAGAAGGTCAGCGATGTGATAGCCCTGGATACCTCCCATATCGGGTTCAGCGCCAGCAACAAGATCTATTCTTCCATCAAAGTCGCATGATTGGTTATCCTTGTTCTTTTTTGTTTGGTTGTCTGTTATTTGTTTGTTTGTTTGT
>JAICTW010000435.1 GCA_025936195.1 Flavisolibacter sp. | reverse complement strand
GTCTTTAAGCGTTCCATATTTGTGAGTTTTTGGTGAGCTGAATTGAATTACAGACAAAGGGAATCCTGGTGTTTAGAAGGGAGGGAACAGAAAGTTACGGAAGTTAAATGGGTTGCAATTTTATTTTTATTGAAGAGCGAAGGAAAGTGCAATAAAAAAAGCCTCTTTAAAAGGAGGCTTTAGTACCGAGGAGCAGATTTGAACTGCCGACCTCAGGGTTATGAATCCTGTGCTCTAACCAACTGAGCTACCTCGGCGAAGGGCTGCAAAAATAAGTATTCAGTGTTTTAGTGGAAAATGATTTTTTGTTGTTTTAACAAGCTGTAAGAATTTTAGTCTGAAATGACAACAGAAGTACGCCTTGCTACCATCAACGATGCACAACAAATTCTCGACATCTATTCGCCGTGCATCCTTTCTGCATCCATTTCATTTGAAACGCAGGTGCCTTCTGTTGAGGAAATGCAAAGCCGGATCGCCAACTGTCTTCAAAAATATCCGTGGATCGTGTGCGTGATTGACGGAACCATTGCCGGTTATGTGTATGCTTCCAAACATCGCGAACGCGAAGCCTATCAATGGAGTTGTGAATGTTCCGTGTATATTCATGATCGTTTCAGAGGGAAGGGGATCGGTAAAAATTTATATCAGCTCTTGCTTCAGATTTTAAGGCTGCAAGGATTCAGAACTGTGTATGCAGGAATTACTTTGCCTAACGCGGCAAGTGTGTACCTGCACGAGCACTGTGGATTTGTGGGCTTTGCTACTTATGAAAACATCGGTTATAAATTTGGTGACTGGCATACAGTAGGATGGTGGAAGCTTCAAATCAATGAATACGATTTGAATCCTCCACCACCATTAAAAATATCTGGGCTTGATGCTGAAATGCTCGTTGGTTTCTTTCAACAAACTGCCCGAAACATTCAAATAAAAATTACAGGTTAGACTGATTCCCGCTTCCATCCTGAACGCTTTCCCTTTCGGTGCGCAAAATGTTTGGATTGTCGTTGGTATTACCGCCCATTGAATCGTTGGGCGATTTGTATTTTGTTTCGATATAGTCTTTAAAATTCATCACATCCTGACGGATCATTTTTTCAAAAACAGGTGTCAGCATTTTGGCAATGCCTGAACCAATTTCTCCGGCCGGTGGATGATAGGTCATCACCACTTCCAGTTCTGTTCCTTCGCCGCCGAGCGCATCATGAAAAGTTACTTTGCCGGCATTATTGATCATGGAATTGGGAATGGATTGCCACCCGATCAAATAGCCGGGTTCTTCTTTCACGATCTCGGCATTCCATTTCACCCTTCCGATATTTCCCGGAACAACGGCTTCCCAATGTGAGTGTTTAGCATCAATTTCAGTTACCGAAGCCAAATGTTTCATGAACAGAGGAAGGTTTTCAAGCTTGCGCCAGAAAGCATAGACTTCATCCTTGGGTTTATTAACGATCAGCCCTGTACGGATGTTGACGTTTTGTGTGTGTGTAACCCCTTTTGTTTTGCCCATGGCTTCATACATGGCACAATGTCCCGAGGCGCCGCGGTACAACAGATAACCACCCAGCGCTGTTTTGATCAAACCATTGATGGGATGTTTGAATAAACTGCTCAGCCCTGATGAAAGAAGCCATCCACCAAGTGCAGCACTGGCTATTCGTTCGCCCTGTCCCACATTTACAACACCACTGCCACTTTGCGGAGTAAATTCATTGTCGGCATGCCAGCTTCCATATTGTTCGTTTGCCATAAAAATTATTTTAGGTAAAAGATTTTGATCTCAGATAGGTTTTGCAAATCTTATGCCTCAGACTCATGAGTTGGTCTAAATAAAAGATGCCCAAATTTTTATTGGAGATTTTGTTTAAAGATTTGTTTGAGTAGAAAAATACACAGAAAAGGTTTGAAGAAGGAGTGGATGATAGCAAGTAGCAAGAAGCAATTGGCGAGTAGTGGTTTTAATAGCGAATAGGTGAACGGCGAAAATGGGCGTTATTTTTTGTTATTGCTGTTAATGGATGTTGTATAATGATGTACCGTGCTGTATTGCTACTGTCGTCTTTTCTTGTAGCCTGTGGCGCCTCAGGCGCCATCACTCACTTCAACGTTCATGAATTCTATTGTGCATTGTGGAAGCGTCATTACAATATTCAATGACTTTTATTCGGAATTTTTTAGCGCCGCAAAGGGCACAAAGAAGACGCAAAGATCGCAGGGAGAAATTTTAGCGTTCTTTGCGAAATACCTCTGCGGGTCAAAAGCTCTGCTAGCGGTTTAAACTTCATTCAAGTTAAAATGTAGTAATGTCGAGGCACATTCATGGGCGTCCAAGTGATGGAATACGTATTATCAATTGGAAACCCTGGAAACTTTTCAACTCTTTTCTCGGGAATATTGCCGTTCCAAGTTAAGAACGTATTTGCAGCAACTTGTCGCCCTTCATGAATGGAAAATGGTTCATATCCACAATTTGCTCTCGCTTGTCTTTTGTAACTAATGTCATTTGTTACGAATAGAACAATTCCTCGTCCAACATTTGGAAACGTTGAGTGAAAAAGTTCAATTCGTCTCACATCTTTCCAAAAGCTATAGCAGCCTTCATTCTGTGCTTTCTGATCATGGAGTTGCACATTATGATTGCTGCCAAATACAAAATGAGGGAAGAGTTGAAAAGCTGTTTTGTATTTTATTTCCAATGGCAGATAACTATTTTGTTTCTGAAGAACAATGTCGATAGATACTTTCTTGTCATTCTGCCAATGATAATTGGGGATTAGTTGCTTGCTTACATAATATTCTACAAATACATTGTCATAAAAACGTGCACTACGTAAACAGTCCGCAAGAAAGAGCTGAATTTCTTCTTCTGAATGGAAAAAACCATTGAAATTCTGCAAAGCAGTCTGGATATATTGTAATGTTTGCTGTCGCATATTTTATAAGGCTGTTATTTTATCGTTACTCTAATTATTGTAAAAACTGTCTCAAAACTCACAACACCTTACAAAGTAACATACACCTTCCGCCTTCTACCTTCCACCTTCCTCTACATCACAATCCCTGCATTCACCATAGTTTCAATCTGTGTCCTGTTCGGATATTGCTCCAGTGCCTTTTCCAGGCAATCCATGGCTTCATCAATATCTTTTAAGTTGAGTACATAAGCCAATCGAACTTCGTTCTTACCAAGTCCCGGAGTTCCATAGAATCCTGTTGCAGGAGCCAGCATCACCGTTTTATTTTTGTAAGAAAAAGATTCCAGTAGCCATTGGCAAAATTTATCCGAATCATCAATGCGTAATTTTGCCATGGCATAAAAAGCGCCGCCGGGATTGGGACAAAAAACACCGGGCATGGCATTCAATCGTTTCACCAATAAATTTCTTCTTGATAAATATTCTGCTTTGGGTTTATCGAAATAGGAAGAGGGCAAATCCACCGCGGCTTCGCCAAGGATCTGGGCAAGTCCCGGAGGACTTAATCTTGCCTGTGCAAATTTCATGGCTGTATCATATACAGCTTTGTTTTTAGTAACGAATGCACCCAATCTT
>JAICTW010000002.1 GCA_025936195.1 Flavisolibacter sp. | reverse complement strand
CATGTGACCGGGGAAAGCAACTACCGGAGGTGCTGCATCTTTGCAACGGCCAACCGTTTTTCCATCGCCCCCATATTCTGGATTTAAAACCTCTTTACCAATGAACTGATTGTAAAAACAATAAGGCCATCCAAAATCTTCGCCGGGCTTTGTTATTTCCAGCATTTCTTCGGCAGGCAATTCAACACTTATGGAATCGGGGAATAAATGATAATCCTGCAAACCATCCCTTCCGTGTTGCATGGCAAACAAAGTATTGGTTGCTGTATTCCAGTCAAGACCAACCGTGTTTCTGATGCCCGTGGCATAACGAACACCATTAGCGTAGGACTGCTCTTTTCTATCTGCTTTGAATTGCCAGATGCCACCTGCTTTTTCCAACAAAGGACAGGGATCTTGTCCCGGCGCTCCGGTTACTCGGTCCTGCAACTGGCAGGCATTGGAAGGAGCTCCAATGGTTACATAAATATTGCCGTTATTATCTAAAGTAATAGATTTTGTTTCGTGCTGGTTCCCGGCAAGCAGACCTTTCACTACGACTTCCGGATGCTCTGTATCGGGTTCGTTGTTATCTAATTTATACCGGTACACTTCAGTATTTGATGTGGCATATAAATAACCATTTTTAATGGCAATACCGGTTCCTCCGTAATCACCAAAGCGGGTAGTGTCATCTATTTTGCCATCGCCATTTTTATCTCTGAGTCGAACAATTCCTCCTCCTTTTCTAACACGGGCAAGTTTTATGTAAATATCCCCGTTGCTATTAACAACTATATGCCTTGCACGATCTAAATTTCTGGCGATCACTGTTGATGTAAATCCGTTTGGCAATTTAATTTTTACCTGGTCGGGTGATTGTGCCAAAAGAGCTACATGTAATGAAAGAAGCAGAATGAAAAAAAGAAAATACTTTCTCATTATGAAGGATTTATTCAAAAATACTTGATAAGCACTTAGCAACATTCAACAGGAAGATATTAGTTGATGATTATCTTTTGTCGCTTTACTCCTTTTGGCCCAATCACCTGAACCACATACATTCCCTTTGCTAGTGCCGGTAAATTGACAGCTGATGCGCCAATCCGCGAGCTGTAATTTTTTTCAAATACAACAGCGCCGTTGTTATTTAGCAATTGCAATTGTTGAACAGGATCAGAAGATGTGATCGTAAGCACCCGGTTGTTTATAATTGTAGGATAAATTCTTAATGATTTCTCCGCGTCGGGTAAAACCATCACCACGGAAGAATAGCTCCTTTTTCCATCTGCATCTTCAATTGACAGTCTGTAAAACAGCTTTGTTGTTTGTGAATAATAATGTTGAAAGGAATAGTTGCTTCCATTCTCATTCTCCGAAGCTGTTATGGTTCCGGCGCTGATGAAATGAGCCGGATCGGTGCTGTACTCAATGTAAAATCTTTTTGTGTTTTGCTCGAATGATGTTGTCCATTTCAACTCGTTGTAATTACTGAAGTGCTGAACACTGAAGTCTTTCAACTTTACAGGCAAAGGTGTTCCACCGGTTGCTATCAATTTGTAAACCGAATTGCTCGCCTGCGAAACAGCATATAAGGTCCCATCTTCGCCTTCGCCAAAAGCAGCAATTTGATTCGTCAGTCCTGTTTGTGTTGCCGAATTAAATCCACCACTGCCATTTGGCCAGAGGAAATACATAGTTCCCGAATAAAAATCTGCAGCAATATAGTATCCTCTGAAATTGGTGTATTCATTTCCGCGGTAAACATAGCCGCCTGTAACAGCAGAACTACCAGGGTTGGGGTTATCATAATCAAGAACAGGGAACACATTATCAGCAGGAGTGCAATCAGTAACATTAGGAGTAGAAACAGAACCTTCGTAACAACTCCAGCCAAAATTATTGTGGCCGGTATTTGCCGAAGAGCGAAAATCAATTTCTTCTTTGGTGTCCTGTCCCACATCACCGATCCACATATCGCCGGTATTTCTGTCAAAACTCCAGCGGAATGGATTACGCAATCCAAGATTATAGATCTCGTCTAAAACGGAAGGATCGCTTTTATAAGGATTATCTGCCGGTATTTCATATTGGCCAAACGTTTGCGCATTTAAAGTGTTTATATCAATGCGAATCATTTTTCCAAGTAATACATTTCCATTCTGCGCATTATTGGGAACATCATTGGCGCCGCCGCCATCGCCGGTGGCAAAGTACAAATAGCCATCAGAACCAAAATTCAATTTGCCTCCGTTATGGTTGTTATTGGTTGGATGAGGAATGGTTATAATGATGGTTTGTGTTGCAGCATCGCCTGCATTCGGATTTCCTGAAACAGTTTCGTAGCGACTCACTTCCACATTGCCGCCGATATTGGTATAATACACAAAAAAATAACGGTTGGTAGTTCCATTAAAACCCGGATGAAAAGCCATGCTCAGCAAACCTCTTTCTCCACCGGTGCTGATGATGGAAGAAAGATCAATGAAGTCGGAAACAGTGGTGCCGTTCCATACTTTAATAAGGCCGCCCTGCTGCACAACAAATAAACGGTTGCTGCCATCGTGTGCATTTACCAGATCAACGGGAGCTGAAAGCCCGGTAATGATGGCTTGATAACTTATGGAAGGCGGTTGCGCATAAATATTTGCATTGAACAGAAGGAACAGAAAACAAGAGAGCGAAAGCTGTAGTACAGCTTTGTAAAGCGGTTTCATTAGAAGACGATTAAGGGTTAAAGAAATTCTTCTCAAGTCCGGCCTCCGCCTGTTAAATTTACTTCATTTTTGCACTATGACACCGTTGAGCTTTACACTAATTCAAACTCAATTGCATTGGGAAGACCGCGATGCTAACCTCCTAATGCTGGAGCAAAAGATCCTTGCTATTAAGGAGCAAACACATATTGTGGTGTTACCCGAAATGTTCAGTACAGGATTTAGCATGAAGCCAGAAACGCTTGCCGAGAAAATAGATGGGCCTGTGGTGCAATGGATGAAAAAAATTGCGGCAGCAAAAAAAATAATTCTCGCCGGCAGTGTGATTATTGAAGAGAATGGAAGTTATTTCAACCGCCTGATTTGGATGTTACCAAATGGACAACACGGCCATTACGACAAGCGTCATTTATTTGCCTATGGCGAAGAAGATCAACACTACACAGCAGGCACACAACGGTTGATTGCTTCTGTAAACGGATGGAAGATCAATTTGATGGTTTGTTATGATTTGCGGTTTCCGGTCTGGGCAAGACAATATCCCTCTCCGCAAATAGATGGTCGCGGTGAAGCGTTTGAGTATGATGTTTTAATTTATGTTGCCAACTGGCCGGAGAGAAGAAATGTGGCGTGGAAAACTTTGCTTCGTGCAAGGGCCATCGAAAACCAGTGTTATGTTATTGGTGTGAACCGTGTAGGTAATGACGGCAACAATATTTATCACAGCGGCGACAGTATGGTGATTGATCCGCTGGGAGAAATTTTATATCAAAAGGCACATGAAGAAGATGTGTTTACCATTCAATTCAGCAAAGAACGATTGAAAGAAGTGAGGGAGAAATTTCAGTTTTGGAGAGATGCGGATGCGTTTGAAATTTTGATTTAGAAGCTCAGAAAGAAATCCAAAGAACAAGATCTGATTCTGAAAATTTTTATTGTACCTGACCATTGTGAGCTTCCATAATGAACATCATAATTACAAAGCGTACAAGAGTAACCTCTTCGAAAGGTTCAGAATAAATCCACAGGTGTTGACAATTGCAATGCAGCCAGGTACATCATCATTCCTCCTTATTGGACGACTTTAAACAAAAACAAAACCATTCACACTTATAAAAAAACAAAAGCCCAACCATAGGGTACGGTGGGCTTTGTCATCCATCCTTGTTTGCGTCCAAATCAGCCGTTTAGTACGTTTGAACCATGCAAGTAAGTTTTTGATGGATGATAGATGAACAAACAAGTTCCGTTTTTTATCAGCTTAATTACTTTAGACACCATACGTATTGGCACAGCAGGACAACCAAAGCTTCTTCCCATTTTTCCCCCCAGCCACTCATCGCCAATATAACTGGCGCCATGAACTACAATGGCTCTTGCTTCAGCCTTGTCGTTAAAACCTTTATCCAATCCGGCTAAGCGCAGGGATAATCCATGCTTTCCAACATAGGTGTTCCTGGTTATGTAAAAACCAAGACTGCTTTCCAAAGAGCTGGGACGGTTGGAAAACCGTTCTGCATACTCATCGCCTGAATTTTTTCCGTGTGCTACATAAGTATTTAGTAAAACTTTGAAATTTCTTACATCAATAATGTATAAGCGTTTGCTATCGGAAGGCTGTGTAAAATCGCAGACGGTTAAAATATTCGGATTGTCAACCTTTCCTTTCTTTACCAGTTTTTGCTGTCCTTTATACGCATACAAAAGTGCATCTCTTTTTAAACCGGTCTCTTCCAGATGCAGACTATCGTATAATAAATTGCTGTAGTATTCAACACTGTAAGTGGTTGCTGTGTTGTTGTCAGATGAGATCAACGTTTCAGAATTTCCCGCATTGCCGCCCGCTTTCACTACCGGAAGAAGTAACAGGGAAAATAAAATAAAACATAAAGGCAAATAAACACTTCGCACTAGTCAATGGTTTTTCGTGGATTATTGAAACGATGCGGTCGTGAAAATATTACGCGTTTTAGGAACTTGCAAGCAGATACTTAGAAAATTTTAAGAAATTAAGTAGAACAGCTTAGAACACAAGAAAATATCCGACGTGCTTTTACTGTAGCGGCCGTTTACTTTACTCTTTTCATTTCCCTTCGCTTCACAATGAATTCAGAAGAATAAATCCGGAGCAATAATAAAAACATAGAGATCAGCAAAGGACCGAAGATAAGCCCGATGAAACCAAACAACTGCACGCCAATGATGACACCGAAGATGGTGATCAGCGGATGAATATCACCTAATCTTTTGTTCAGCAAAAAGCGAAAGAGATTATCTACCAGACCGATGACGCCAAAACCCCAAACAGCCATGGCGATTCCTTTTCCTGTTTCTCCGGAAGCAAATAAAGAAATGGTTAATGGAATATAAATCAGCGCAGCACCAACGACGGGCATCATGGCTGCAATGCTGGTAGCCACAAACCATAACCAGGGCTCATTAATACCGATGATCAGGTAACCAACTAAACCAACAATGCCTTGTATTAATGCAATCAATGGAATACCAATAGTGTTTGATACGACCATTACCTTCACCTCTTTGCCAATCAATTCCACGTTACCATCTTTCAGCGGAATGTATTCGTACAAGGCTTCTTCCATTGCCCGGCCATTCACCAGCATGAAGTATAAAATAAAATACATGCTGGCAATAAGAGTTATGGTGTTTAATGTAATGCCAAGGACTTTTGGAAGAAGCTGTGCCAGATAAGCACCAAGCTGATTGATGTTTTCTGTCTTTACAATTTCATAACCCGTGTTTTGTTTAATACGGTCCACAACACCTTTTAACTGATTCAGGTATTCGGAAGAATGAGTTACGATTTGAGAGATCTTGGCGTATAAAATGTTTCCTAAAACTCCAATCGGTACAAGAATAACAAAGAAAGAAAGCAACATCAAAACTGATGCGGCAGCGGCCTTTCTCCATTTTCTGTTCTCGGTAAGATAAAACATGCGCTTGCGCATGATAACATAAAACGTAACGGACCCCAAAAAAGCAGAAGCAAAAAACCATAGCTCTCTGAACAATACAATACCCAGGAAAACTATAGCTGCAATGAAAAATATCTGTCGTAACAGATTACTGTCAATAGTGTTGTTATTGTTCATAAAACATACTGTAGGTGAAATTACTAAAGGCTTTCAGAACAATAAATTTTTATACCACAACCGATTTCCATTTTCCTTTCTTGAAAAAGATATAAGCTGCAATAGCCATCATGCTTTCAGAAACAGGAATTGAAATGAAAGAACCTATTGCCCCCATATTTAGCCATTCCACCAACATAAAAGCAAATGGAATTTGAAAGATCCAAAAACCAAAAAGATTAATAAAGGTTGCCGTCTTCGTATCACCGGCGCCGTTTAATGCTTGTGCCATTACCATTCCTATTCCATAGAAAGTGTAGCCCGAAGCAATAATGCGCAAGGCCAAAGTTCCTATCCGGTGTACATCAGCATCATTTGTAAAAACACTAATGATAGGACCTGCCATAGTCATAAACAATAACATGACGCCACTCATGAACAAGGCATTGTACTTTGCTGTAAGAATAACACTTCGTTCTGCACGTTCCGGCTGTTTGGCTCCAAGGTTTTGACCTACCAATGTTGCTGCCGCATTGCTCAATCCCCAGGCAGGCAAAATAAAGAACACTACATTCCGTAATGCAATCTGGTATCCTGCTGATGCGGCAGTGCCACCGGTTTTTGCAACCAATGCCGCTAAAACAATCCAGCTGCCTGATGCAATTAAAAATTGAAATGTTGCAGGCCATGCAATACCCGTTAGTGTTTTCATCAAAGACCAGTCAAATTTGAAATGCCTTGACTTGATGTGAATGCTGCTTGTTCCTTTCAGCAAATGAAAACACTGATAAGCAACGCCAATACTCCTTCCAATGACTGTAGCGATAGCAGCGCCTTTTAAACCCAATCCGCGAAAAGGACCAATGCCGTAAATAAGCAATGGGCATAAAATAATATTGCAAATGCTGGCCAGCCATAAACTTCTCATGGCAATGACCGCATTGCCGGCGCCACGAAAAATTCCATTGATCAAAAAAAGCAGAATGATCACAGAACTTGCCCCTAACATGATTCGGGTGAAGACAGCTCCTTCTTTGATCACATCTGCCTTAGCACCCATAATGTGCAAAATTTTTGGAGCGAAAATTATTCCCATAGTGCTGATTGCAATTGATACCAATAATGCTAAGATCATGGTTTGCATTCCGGCACGTGCGGCTTCATCTTCATTCTTTTCACCAATACGGCGGGCCACCATTGCAGTTGCTGCCGTACTTAAACCAATGCCGAGTGAATAAACAATTGCAATGACAGATTCGGTTAGTCCAACGGTAGCAATCGCATTTTCGCCAAGCTTTCCCACAAAAAACATATCTACTACTGCAAATACCGATTCAAGACTCAATTCCAAAATCATCGGAATGGCCAATAAAATGATCGCACGGCGAATGCTGCCTTTGGTATAATCGTATTCTTCGTCACGTAATGACCGCTTGACCAATGACCAAAACGTAAAAAATTTATTTGAAGAGGTAATGACCTTCGACATAGAAAATCAAATTAAAAAGTTGAAAAAATAAAAGGGAAACAGTGGCGTTGCCACGAAATGCGAACTGAATGTTTTGGCCTCAGAAGGATGGTTGGCCCATGAAGATTTTCATATGCCTTGTTTAAGAGAAACGAAAGTAGAACGATTCGTCGAAACAGGCAAACCTTCCTGTTTATTTTGTGATGGACTGCAAATATTGCTGTACGAACTGTTGTTTTTGCTTACGGCGGTATTGCATAATGAACCTGGGATGCGGAAGCGGTATAATTTCTTCAAACCAATGAAAGCGATCATTCAAAGCACTCAGGTATTTAAAATTCTTTTCGCCACCAATAGCAAAACATTTCTTCCGGTCAACACTGAAGTCAATTAGCGCTTTTAGATTTCTGATAATAAACGGCTCCACAGTTTTCAACAATTCCTTATCATCGTAATAGTTAATGTTCTTACCATGCCTTACAAAACCCAAAGGACAAACAGAGCTGATAAAAAAATGGGAATAGAATTTCTCAGCACCTCCGTAAGCCGTGATCATATCATAAATAAACTCTGCAGAAAGTTCTGATTGCTTTTTGAACGGATGATCTATTCCGCAATATTCTTCCAACTGTTTGGGTGCAGTAAAGTTTACTCCGGTTACTCCGGCGCCAAACCTTCCGGGATTAATTCCAATTAATAATTGCCGTTCGTTATTATCATTATAATATTTCTGCAAAAATTTTTGAACGATGTCCATTACCGCTTCATTCTTTTGCGGATACAACCACTCGATGTCATCGGGTAATCTCTTCGGGGGTTTCAGGTTTTTGTAGAAAGCGATCAGATGCTCTGCCCAGGTTTCCATTGGATAAAGAAACAATAAATCAACGAAGCCGATACCAACCATAAACTACATCCTTCATTATTTTATCATCTGAAAGCCGGTTTTGTATTGAAAAAACTACCCTTTGTGTAACATTTTTCAATTCGCTTTAATGTCAGTTTACGTTTGTGCCTCAAAATCAAAATCGTCTTATCAATAAAACTAAGGTTATGAGAATACTGATTTTACTTATGGCGGCAATCACTTCTTTAAGTTTAAATGCCCAACAGATCAATGGCGTTGTAAAAGATGCAGACGGTAGTCCAATTGTTGGTACCACCGTTAGTCTGCTTAAAGATACCGGAAGAACCGTTGTCAAGCTTGCGGTGTCCAAAGAAAGCGGCGCTTACAGTTTTGAAAACATTCAACCCGGAAAATACCGTGTAAGTGCAACCCACATAGGATTTACACCTGCTGTTTCCAAAGTGTTTGAACTCTCTGGCGAAAACGTTTCTGCACCGGAATTGAAACTGACAAAAACTGCAGCACAAATGAACAATGTGACCATTACTGCCACTAAACCTATTGTGGAAGTAAAAGCCGATAAAACCATTTTGAACGTGGAAGGTACTATCAACTCTGTTGGAAGCGATGCGCTTGAGTTGTTACGCAAATCGCCGGGAGTAATGGTAGATAAGGATGAAAATCTTAGTGTGAATGGAAAGAATGGCGTTCAGGTTTATATTGACGGCCGCCCGACTCCTTTGTCCGGACAGGACCTTTCCAATTATTTAAAATCCATTCAATCTTCCAATATAGAAGCGATTGAAATCATCACCAATCCTTCGTCAAAATATGAAGCAGCCGGTAATGCGGGCATTATTAATATCCGTTTAAAGAAAAACAAGTCGCTTGGTACAAATGGTTCTGTGAATGCAGGATACAATATTGGTGTGTATTCAAAATACAATGCAGGTATTACATTCAATCACAGAAGCAAAAAGGCAAACATTTTTGGAAACTATAGCATCAACGAAGGAAATAATAGAAACCGCATGGATCTTTACCGCACAATTTTGGATACTTTGTTCGATCAGCATGGCAACATTAAGATGAAAAATGAAAGCCATAACTTCAAAGCTGGCGTTGATTATTTCATTAACAAACAAAATGTAATTGGCGTAATGGTGAACGGAACTCTATCTAATCCAACCATCGCCAATTACAGCAAAACCGCTATTTCTTACATTCCAACCAATACAATTGAAAAATACCTTGTTGCCGATAACAGTAGTACGTTGAAGAGAAACAATGTAAACGTCAACCTGAATTACAGCTACAATTCCGCAGATGGAAAAAGTCTGACACTGAATGCCGACCATGGTTATTACGATATCAACAACAATCAGTTTCAGCCCAATTATTATTACGATGCTTCGGGCCAAACCCTGACCCACAGTGTTGTTTACCGCATGATTGCACCTACAAATATTTATATCTCGTCTTTAAAGGGTGACTGGGAGCAAAACTTCAAAAAAGGAAAACTGGGCTATGGCGGTAAAATTGCTTTTGTAAAAACGGATAACGATTTTGAGCGTTACAATGTATATGGAAGCAATGAAGTGTTGGACAGAGACCGTAGTAATCTTTTCAATTATAAAGAGAATATCAATGCCGGTTATGTAAACTACAATCGTCAGTTGAAAGGCGTAATGATCCAGGCCGGCGTTCGTGTTGAGAATACAATTTCACAAGGCACATCGCATGGTGAAACAAACAATGGATCAGAATACATCAAAACAGAAGATTCATTTAAGCGCAACTATACCGACGTATTCCCCAGTGCTGCTGTAACATTCAACAAAAATCCAATGAGCCAGTTTGGATTAACCTACAGCAGAAGGATTGACCGCCCTGCTTATCAGGACCTGAATCCTTTCGAATTTAAACTAGATGAATACACTTTTCAAAAGGGAAATGTAAACCTGAGACCTCAATACACAAACAGCTTTGGCATTAGTCATACTTACAAGTACCGGCTAAACACATCGCTTAATTACAGCCACGTAAAAGACATGTTTGCACAATGGATTGATACAGTTGACCGGTCAAAAGGGTTTATTACAAAAAAGAATTTGGCAACACAGGATATTGTAAGTCTGAATATCAGCTATCCTTATCAATATAAATCATACATGGTGTTTGCTAACCTTAGCAGCAACTATTCTATGTACAAAGCTGATTTCGGGCCTGGAAGAAATGTGGACCTGAATGCTTTTGGTTTAACCCTGTATGCACAAAACTCATTGAAGTTTGGAAAGGCAAAAACATGGACAGCCGAACTGACCGGATTTTATGTAGCTCCAACAATTTATCAGGGTGCGTTCAAATCAAAAACATTGTGGAGTGTTGATGGCGGAGTTTCAAAAAATTTGTGGAAGAACAAAGCCACTATTAAAGCTTCTATGAGCGATCTGTTCAACTCTCTACATTTTACAGGCACACAAACCTTTGCCGGACAAACAACCAAAGTGCAGGCACATTGGGAAAGCCAGCAGTTCAAATTAAATTTTGTTTACCGTTTTGGTAGCAATCAGGTGAAAGCAGCACGCAACCGCAATACAGGTGCAGAAGAAGAAACAAAGAGAACCCAGGGAGGAACAGGTTTGAACGTTGGCCAATAAGTGTAAACCATAATTCAGGATAAAGGAGGAACATTCCTCCTTTATCCGTTTTTAATAAAACAATACATTCGATATCTGGTATGATGAAAACAAAAAAACGATATTCTTTCTGGAAAGTGTTTTGGGTAGTGGTGGGCCTCAATATCTTTTTCACCATCCTTGGATTCATTGCCTTGTCTGTTTCGCCCATGTACAGCAAGGAGTTCGACTGGAACCATCTTCTTGGATGGCATTATTTAATTACACAGATCATAAGCATTTTGTTTTCTTCGTTATTTTATTTTTTCTGCATCAACAGTTATTACAGACTTTTTCTTGAAAGAAAATCCGCCAATGATTTTATTAAATCTACTGTGTTAGCGATTCTTTCACTGGCTGCTTACTTTGTTATTACTTACCTGCTGGCTACCTCAAAAAAAATTACACTCTCTGTAAACAACAACAAGTTTGAGCAGGAAATGACGCCGGGGCTTATGGTGTTTTCCTACATTGTTTCCACCGCTTTTTTTGTTGGCATGGCTTTGTTGATCGCCTATCTTACGCATCTTCGTGATGAACGCAAGCAACGTAAAATACTTGAAGCACAAAAGATGCAGTTGGAAGTAGAAAAATCGCAGGCCAATTTTAATTTTTTGAAAGCGCAAATCAATCCACACTTTCTTCACAATACCTTGAATTTTTTATACGCAAAATCGCTTCCTTATTCTAATGAGTTATCCGAAGGCATTCTGACGCTTTCCGATATCATGCGCTATGCTTTGAGCGAAGGCAATGCAAAAGATGGCAAAGCACCATTGAAAGATGAAATTGAACATGTGCGGAATGTGATCAAAATAAACCAGCTTCGTTTCAGCAATAATTTAAACGTGCAGTTTGATGTGGAAGGTGTGGTGAATGGCGCCACCATCATTCCCTTTGTATTAATTACACTGGCGGAAAATGCCTTCAAGCATGGCGATCTGAAAAGCACGGAGTACCCGATTGAGATCCATCTTTCCATAAAGGGTTCGAAGCTTTATTTCTATTGCCGCAACAAAAAGAAAATGGGACCGAAAGAATTGTCCACCGGCATTGGCCTTGATAATATTCAAAAACGTTTGGATCTTGCTTATGGGAAAAATTATTCGCTGAAAGTGAAAGATGAAGCGGATTTTTACACCACCGAATTAACCATTGACGAGCTATGATCAATTGTATTATTGTTGATGATGAACAGCATGCCATTGACATATTGGTTCACTATGTGAAGCAGACACCTCATTTGAATCTTGTGGCTTCCACTACCAATCCCATCGAAGCACTGCAAATTGTGGCCA
Source organism: Flavisolibacter sp. (assembly GCA_025936195.1). Next base: position 5,857 of record JAICTW010000002.1, on the reverse strand, counting down.
CGCAAAAAATTGATCTCATCTTTCTCGACATTCAAATGCCGGAGCTTTCGGGCATGGACCTGATCAAAGCCATCAACGGAAAAACAAAAATAATCCTGACTACAGCTTACAGTGAATTTGCTTTGGAGAGCTATGAATTAGATGTGGTAGATTATTTATTGAAGCCAATCCGTTTGCCACGCTTTTTACAAGCTGTTCAAAAAGCAGTAAAGGAATTGGAAGAACGCAGCGCCGAAAAACACATATTGGATGATGCAGAAGACGATTACATTTTTGTAAAAACCGAATCAAAAGGAAAGCTTCTCAAGATCAATCTCGATGAAATTGATTACATCGAAGGCATGAAAAATTATGTGGCTATTTATTGCGGTGGGAAGAAAACATTGGTGTACACCAGCATGAAAGACCTGGAAGAACGCTTGCCAAAAAAACAATTCATTCGCATTCATAAATCCTTTATCATTCCCATTGCAAAGATCACCGGTATTGAGGGCAATTTATTGAGGCTTAAAAACGTATCAGCCGAAGTATTGATTGGTGAAAACTACAAAGCAGTCCTCATGGAAATCATTCGAAATAAAATGATCCATTAAATATGGCCACACCTGTTCCAACAACTTAAAAACCTTCGACCTTTTTTACCACAGGAATTGTTGTGGAGTCCAGCTCAAATTTTTGTACAGGCAACAACAACTTGAAAGTAGAATCGCTTTTGGCATCGGCTGAATCTTCCTGTTTTAAGACAGTGCCTTTGCTGTTTTTGGCTTTTAATACCGAAGTCTTTGTACCTGTTGTTTGTTTCTTCGTTGCGGATTTAGCGGACGAAGTTTGTGCTGCTGCAAATCCGCCGATAGCAACTACAAAAGCAGCAGCAAGCATTACTCTTTTCATGGCAAACATCGTTTAGCAAGAAAGCGCCACAACAAAACGAAAATCAGTGTTATGGTGTGACATTCTTATTAATGAATATTGAATTCGCCGCAAAAGTAGAAAGACAGCAAGCCAATAAACCATGATCGCTATCAGCCTTTTGTATGACTTCAGGATTTAGTTCAACAAAGTAGAAGATTGTAAATAATCAGTAGAAGGATTGTAAACAAACAGCACTGATCCATCTTTAATAGTATTGATCACTTGTGCATATTCATTTTCAGGTAACGCCGGACAACCCTGGCTGCGACCCATGTAATCACTGTTCACTCTTCCTGCATTTACATACGGAGCTCCGTGAACGACAATGCCTCTTGCTTCGGCATTATCATTAAAGCCATCTTCCAATCCGCTTATACGCAGTGACAACCCGTGCTTTCCAAAATAAGTTGATTTGGTTACATAAAAGCCAAGGCTGCTTTCATTGGAATTAAATGCATTGGAAAAACGTTCAGCTACGTCAACACCGCTGTTTTTTCCATGTGCTACAAAAGTGTTCTTTACCAATTCATCATTCTTCACATCCAAAATATAAAAACGTTTATTGCGTGATGATTGGCTGAGATCAACAATGGTTAGGTATTCAGGATTATTAACCAGCCCGCTGTCCACTAATTTTTGATAACCTTCCAAAGCGTAACTCAAGGCCTGTTGTGAAAGGCCCGCTTCCTGCAGATGCAGATCATTAAAAAGCTTTTTACTTAATGAAACTTCATGTGTTGAAGTTGTGGTATCATTTACCAAGCTATCCTTTGAAGCAGCAACCAGTGCAGAAGAATGGTTGGCCCTGGTAAATGAAATAAATACGAGTGATACAGACACGATTAGTGCCGCGAGGAAGAGGTGTTTTTTCATGGCTATTGGTGATTTTTCCGGTTATGGCAATGCAAATTTCCGAAGAAAAAACGGGGTGATGAAAGAATAGGAAGAATGCTAAGAAAACTTTATGAAAATCTCGTGTAAAGCAAGCTCATGGCTGGTTTGCAAGGATCAACAATCCACATAGCAGTACTGATTTTGAGGCGGCACAACAATTGATCTTTTCTTGAAAAAGCAATATGAAAACAAAATCAATTGTAGCTGGATTGGTAGCAGTAGCGGCAGCCGTAACCACTTATTATATTATCAAAAGAAGAAACCAAAAAACGGTTGAGCCCGTGCAAAAATCACATCACCTTACCGATGTATTTTCCAAGGCAAAGACCTATTCCAAATAAAAAAGGAGCAGTACCAACTGCTCCCTGTATAGTTTTCATCAGGTTAATCGTTAATTGAGAATACTGTAGTCAATACGGCCGTCTTTTTTGTCCATTCCATGACCAATGCCGTATCCGCCTGCTGCACCAATTACACCACCGATCACAGCACCAACAACTGGATTCTTTTTATTGATGATAGCACCACCGGCAGCGCCGGCCACACCACCAATTACAGCGCCCTTAGCAGCCTTACTCCAACCTTTTTTCTTTTCTGCCTGTGCAGTTTCTGAAGATTCGTTTGACATTGAACCGCTACCATTATCAACAGAACTTCCGGGGCTGGCAGTTGAAGAAGAAGTTGAAGTATGTGATACGGATTTTGATGGTATTGTTTTCACAGGAACATATTTAACAATGGTTCTTGTTTTTTCAGAAGGAGTTGATTGAGCTTGCTGCGCTTGCTTATACGCATTTACACTTGCTAATTCGTTTTGTGCTTTCCACGCATTGAATTCGGCCATACCTGTTGTGTCTTGTTGAGCAATGGTTGTTTGAACAGCCTGGGCAGTACCTTGGTTCAATTCAGGTGTGGTGTTACAAGCAGCCATCAAGACAGTGATTCCTAAAATGGGTAAAACTTTTTTCATACTCTATTGATTTTAATTTTGTGCTCCGCAATTTTTCAGAGCCTATATGAGACATGGCAACAAAACAAAAGTTTTATCAACGATTGTTAAGTGTTTTTAAATAAATGCATGGGATTTTAGATGCATTGTTGAACTAAAAAGAGATCCGAACTATTAGGAAAGCTTTTATTAGTTGCGTGCTAAACTATTGTTGATTGATAAGTATCATTGCACCGTGGCAGCCAAAAAAATAAAAAAACGTTTTCTCAGATTATTCATTATTGTGTCGGTTGTTTCATCAGCTTGTTTCATTTTCTATTTGGGTTTATGGTGGCAAAGCAGACAATTGGAATATGTACATTATCCTGAGTTTGGTATTCCCATTCCCGCAGAATATGAGATCCACGGCATTGATGTTTCCAGGTACCAACAAACTATTTCCTGGAAAATGGTAAGCGACATGGATGTACATGATATCAAGCTCGGCTTTGTTTTTATAAAAGCGACAGAAGGCATCGGAAATATTGATCCCTATTTTAAACGCAACTGGAGGAAGTCAAAAGAAGCAGGAATTGTAAGAGGCGCTTATCATTTTTTTATTGCCACAAAAGATGGAAAATTGCAGGCAAAGAATTTTATTAGTAAAGTACCGCTGGAAAGCGGCGATCTTCCGCCGGTGCTTGATGTGGAGCAGGCTTATACCGCCAATGCAGATCAGTTGCGGAAAGAGATCAAAGCATGGCTGAATGTTGTAGAAAAATATTATTCTGTAAAACCCATCGTCTACACTTACCTTGACTTTTACAACAGGTATCTAAAAGGTTATTTTGATGAGTATCCGCTTTGGGTAGCGCATTATTTACAACCGCATCAACCACGCATTAATCGTGATTGGACTTTTTGGCAACACAGCGAGCAGGGGCATGTGAACGGCATTGTTTCGAAAGTGGACTTCAATGTCTTCAACGGCGATTCTCTTTTGTTCAAAGCTTTATTAGTACCTTGAGTTTTGATTGTTGGCAATTTGCTGTTTATAATTGTCTACTGAAATTTGAGAATTTTAACCACTCAAAAATGGATGAATACAATGTTGGAATGGATCCTGAATTGAAACAACTCTTCAGGAAAATAATCAATTCGTTTTCGCTAGGAGCCTTATGGCTGCTGATCATTGCCACTTTGGGAATCTTCTTTCATCTCGCTATTGTAAGAGATGGCATCAGGTGGTACAATATTCTTTTCTACTTTGTTTTTGCGGCGAGTTTGTTTCTGTTGCTTCGGTATTATTATAACTCCTGGATAAGGAAAACAGATTGATCTTTCTTATCAATGCAGCTAAGAAGAAACTTATTTCTGACTTCACGAACTATGATCTGCAATAATGCGCCATTTGCCTTTGATCCTTCTCAATAACAAATCATAGTGGCCGCTTAAATCGCCAATGGTTCGCTGCAACATCCACTTTCCAACCACATAATAATATTCCGGTGAAAGCTTTTTGATAGTAATTATATCAAACGAAAGTTTACCCATCGCAGTAGTGTCGGGATAACCTTTTTTATAATTGTTCAATGTTTCCTGCCAGCCAAAATACACGCCGCTTTTCCCAATGAACATCAGCGAATCGCTTTTCCAATAGGTTTGCATAAAGCCTTCAATATCGCCGCGGTTCCAGCTTTCTGTTTGTGTTTTCAATACTTGCATTATCGCTTTTTCATCTTTGCTTTGCGAATAAGAAAACAACGAAGCAATCAAAAACAAGAATAATAGTTTGCTTTTCATAAAAAAGAATTGAACAAAATAAAGATAATAAAACACTATGCGGCAGATTCAATAAAAATCCCGGTAATCTGCGGTTGTAATTCGCGGTTGAATAGTCTGTTAATCCTGAGCAATCCTTTCATTCTGTGATTAACTTTGTCCCATGTCAAAAAGAATATGGTTTTATATCGGCTTCTTTACCGTTTTGGTGATAGGATTTTTTTTAGTCTTGTCCTACACGATCCCCGGTTTTGCCCATCCAAAATTTCCACCTATAAGCACAGTGCAGTCTTTTGCTTTTCCTGACCAGGATGGAAAAATAATTACCAATCAGGATGTGAATGGCAAAGTGTATGTGGCCACTTTCTTTTTTACTACCTGTACCAGCGTTTGTCCCCGTTTAAACAATAATCTTAAGCCCGTACATACAGCCTTTAAAAACGAACCCAATTTTTTAATTCTTTCCTTTACCTGCGATCCATCGAGAGATTCTGTGGCCAGACTTAAATGGTATGCCGATTCTCTTTTAAATGTAGATACAAAAAAATGGCTCTTTCTTACCGGCGATAAAGACAGCCTGTACACCATGGCCAGACATAGCTATATGATTGATGATCCAAAGAATGGAGAACAATCCGGCGAGACTGATTTTTTACATACACAATTAATAGCTTTAGTGAACAAAAAAGGAGAAGTGGTAAAAATTTACGACGGACTCAAACCTTCCGAAATTCAACAGATGGAAGGAGAGATCAAAAAACTATTGAAAGAGTAGCTTATGAATTCAACAGAAACAAAAATTTCCGGTAGCCGGCTCAATGAAATTCTTCACAGGAAGCATTTAAGTGTTACCGATAGCCGGAAAAAAATCCTTTCCCTTTTTCTGAATTCAAAAGACGCATTGGCACATGGCGATATTGAGAAAAAGGCCGGGGAAAAATTTGACCGTGTTACGATTTACCGTACGCTTCAAACCTTTGTAGAAAAAGGAATTATTCATACCATTCCAACACCTGATAATTCCATTCGATATGCTTTATGCAAAGAGTGTGAAGAAGGCCATCACCACGATGAACATGTACATTTTGTTTGTACCAATTGTGGAAGAACAATTTGTTTAGATGATGTAGTATCGCCTAAAATTGAGCTGCCTGAAGGTTATATTGCTCAGGAAGTTCAAGTGGTGATCAATGGTGTTTGCAAAAATTGTAATCGCAGTTAATTACAAACTATCCGGAAAAGAATCTGGATTGATCTCCTGAAGCAAATAATCTTTTCTTTTCAATTCAAAATTTCTTCCGAGATATAATTTCTTCACTTGTTCATCGGCGGCCTATCCTG
>JAICTW010000519.1 GCA_025936195.1 Flavisolibacter sp. | reverse complement strand
TAGCAAACAAATGCGGAACTATTTTGAAACCCAATGTATCATCAGCAAAAGAAACTTTTTGCGGAATGATCTGTTGTGCACTTACTCCTAAAAAGTAATCTGCAGAATAGATCCAGATACCTGCAGAAAGATCGGGACGGATTTTATAAATATCGTTTATTGTGCCTTGTGCAGGATCGGCAACATCATTGTTTTCAAAAACAGATCGTGACACATCACGACTGATCTTCATAATGCCGCCGGCAAAACCGGCTGACATATTTGTTCTTGGCGACAGTCCAATGTGATAAGCATAAGAAACATCAGCAGAAAAACGGTTGTACAAACCCGTTGCATCGTTCACAATGCTGAACCCAACACCATGATGTGGTTCGGAAGCCGTATAATTTTCCCAATAGTTTTTACCTCGCGGGTTCTCGCCCGGCACTTGGAATGAAGTAGCCGATGTTTTGTAATCTTTTTTACCGATTGGTGCATGAAAGGTGATGTACATGGTCCGTGGCGCTCCATTTAATCCTATCCACTGATCGCGGCTGCTGATTTTTACATCAGCGTAATTTTCAATTCCACTCAATGCAGGATTAAGAATGTAATTATTAAGAATGTATTGTGTGTACTGTGGCAGTTGTTGTGCAAAACACAATTGCACCAATAACATGAAGCCTGTCAAACCAATAATCTTTTTCATTTCTAACGAATTATATCAACGAAACCGGACATTTGTTTGCGGCCATTCTTAGGATTGATGATATAGTAATACGTGCCTGCGGGCAAAGGCTTGCCTTTAATTGTGCCATCCCACGGCGTACTGTATCCTTTTGATTGAAAAACCAGTTGTCCATAACGGTTATAAATTTCAACCGTACAATCAGGATAGGTATCCAAATATTTTATTTCCCATTTATCATGAATACCATCACCATTTGGCGAAAAGGTGTTGGGGATCTTTGGTGTTTTTAAAACTGTTACGGACACTTCATCAGAGGCAATGCATCCGTCAGAAGAAGTTACCGTGAGTGTGTAGGTTAAATCATCCAAAGGAGTAATGGTAGGCTGCGGAATATGCGCATTATTCAGTCCTGTTGGCGGAGACCAAACATAATTTACATTGTTGCCTGTTGCTGATCCAAGTAATACGCTGCTGCCACCTTCCAATACAAACCTGTCTGGACCGGCAGTAATAGTAGGAACAGGAAAAACAGCCACTGTTTGTTCTTTATAATTGGTGCAACCATTTTCGCCGTTAAAAGTATAACGGATAAGATGATCTCCTGCACCTGCGGTCAATGGATCAAAAATACCAGAGGAAGAAACTCCTGTTCCTGAATACACTCCATTGCCGGATAAAGCATTGGCAAGACTGGCTTCTGTTAACTGAAATGCGGGAAGGTTTGCACAAATGCCAGGAATGGAATTGAAAACAATTTCCGGTGTGGCTTTTAAGGTCAGGGTTTGTGAAGAGGTGTTCAGGCAATTATCCCCTGAATAGGCTACTACGGTGATCACAAAACTTTTTGTGTCAGGAGCAAAGAATTCAGAATACGTGTGATTATAAACAGCGCCGGCTAAAGGATGAGTGACAACCGTTTTATTGGTTGGATCATTCGCATAATTCCAAAAAATCTCCAGTTTTACCACATTCCCAAAATCCACAGTAGAATTGTTGGTAACACTTATTGTATTATTGCTGCACTGCAGATTTCCCCCATTAATAATAAAAGATGATTGGGGTAAAGCACCGTTCACAGTAAAGGGCTGAATAATGGAAGATGTACATCCGGCATTGGACGTTACCTCTAAAGAAATATTGTAATTACCTGTTGCGGTGAATTTATGCTTTGGATTTTGAATGCCGGATGTATTAGGATTTCCGGCGTTTGCATTACCATCACCAAAATTCCACTGGTAGGTAAACTGCGATTGTGAACCATCCACAATAGTGCTCGAATCTGTAAACTGAACGAAAGGATCATTGATGCAATTATCAGGAACAATAAACCCCGCAGCCGGTGAAGGACTTATGGAAACTGTTTTAGTAATGGAATCAGAACAACCTTTATCGGTTTCTGTTTTTAGAAAAATGGAATAAGATCCGGTAGAAGAATAGGCATGTGTGAAAGCTGCATTGCTCGTTTTAGTCAGTTTTGTTCCGTCCGCCAAATCCCAGTACCACTTAACAATACTGCCCGAAGCTGAAGCAGAAGCATCGGTTAGTGTAATGTCTTTATTGATACAGGCAGGGGTTGAAATGGTAAAATCTGGAACAGGCAATGCATTTATATCAATTGTTTTGCTTAAGGTATCTGATAAACAGCCAATGTCTGTCACAATGGAATATTTAACCTTGTAAGCACCGGAGCTTTTAAATAAATGTACCGGATTTTTAACAGCGGAAGAACTGCCGTCTGCAAAATCCCAGGACCATTTAATAACAGATCTTCCACCGGTGTTGGCTCCGTCAAGAAAGTGAATGCTATCCGGTAAACAGCCGGAACCGGTGATGGTAAAACCGGCAACCGGACGCTCAAACACTTGTAAATCGTAATCAATCTCCTGTTCCCCGCTGCAACCATCAGAGGTTGGATTTTGAGCAAACACTTTGATGGGAAATGTTCCCAAAGCAGTTGTTGTATAAGGAGCCGGTAATTTATAGCGGTACAATTGCTTTCCATTCACCATCCATGTAGAATCATAGCCTTCCGGATTGTTAGTGGTTACATCAGGAAACAAGCCGCCAAACTTCCATTGTATTTGTAAAGGTTTGTAGGGAAAGGTCATTGAAAAATAAAAAGGAGAATTTCTGCAGGCTGCCGGAAAGTTTACTGTAGCATATTGATTCTTGATGGAAACAAACTGGTAAAGATCTTTCACATTAGCACCTGCATTGTATCCATATGACTCATAATTCCCATATCCGTAAGCAATAGCATTGAAGCTGGAATCGGATTGAATGATGTGTTGTCCTGCGCCAAGTTTTTGAACCAGATAAGAATAGCCTGCATTTTGCGGATGAACCACGAAGGAAGAAGAAGGCCGTTGTCCGTCAATCCGGAACGAGCTCAAGGCCGTACCACCGTTTGGGATCACCACATTCAGGTAGTGTTTTGTTATAGCCGAATTGGAAGTAGAATTAATAATGACTCTGTCAATATTTTGTTC
>JAICTW010000351.1 GCA_025936195.1 Flavisolibacter sp. | reverse complement strand
TACATTGTTCATTGATCGTTATTTGAAAACCTGAAACAGATTGCCGCTTCATTAATCAACTAAATACCACTTACTTTTCTCTATGGAGCCATTCTTTTCTATTTTACACAACTAACGATTAGTGGTCCAGTGACTATCGGCCAATCTTTGCAGCAATATCAACTGGTTCTCTGCCCGCAATAAATTATGTCCTTCGTACTTCGCTCCGTAATAAACATCGTTGTTTAAATGATCGGTTAAAAAACGCAAAGCCTGCATGTAGATCATAAACTCTCCGGCAAACAAAAAATAATTTTTTTCAACCGTCGTCAACTTCTCTTTCATTTCATCACTGTAGCCTTCAACAATGGCTTTATAAAATTCATTTCGAACAACAATTTTTTCAAAATTTTTTTCTTCTTCACTCACCGGGGAAAGATAAGTGCGCATCATATCGCCAACATCACTGATAAAATATCCGGGCATTACCGTGTCCAGGTCAATTACGCAAAGTCCTTTGTTGTTTTGATCAAACAACACATTGCTGATCTTGGTATCATGGTGTGTAACTCTTAATCTAAATTGAGAATTGCGAACAATTCTTCTGTATTCATCAACAATACTTTTATGCTGAAGCAATTGATAGATCATCTTTTTCGATCCCTTTATTCTTTCCTCATTTCCATTGGAAACAGCATCCAGGAATTGTTGAAAGCGCAAGGCAAGATCATGGAACTGAGGAATGGTGATCTTTAATCTGCTCGCATCAAAATCAAACAACAATTTTGTAAATCTTCCAAACTGCTTTGCCGCTTCATAAGCCTGATCCGGCGCCTGCACCACATCAAATGTTTTGGAGTTTTCTACAAAGGGCATCAAACGAAACCAACCTTCCCCTTCACAGAAAAAAATGTCTTCACCTGTATTGGCAACAACCGGAGCAATAAAAAAATAATCAGCATGATTTTTTTGAAGATGATCTGCAATCAACCGGATGTTGTAAGCAATATCTTTGGGCTGCCTGAAAACGTTGTCGTTAACCTTTTGAAGAATATAATTGCTTTTCAGCGCAGCTACCTTCCATGTGCGGTTGATCAATCCATTACCAAAGGGCTTCACTTCGGCTTCTTCAATACCAAAAGCTTTTAAAATTTTTTGCAGCGTGTTATCATTATATAAACTACTCAAACGAAAACAAATTTGTAATCAGAAATAACCAATGCCTAATGGCCAATGTCCAATCCTCCTCAATATTCATCATTCAATGCAAATACCGGTTTGCGGTACATCCATTGTCCGCCGGTGAAATCAGGAAATTCTACTGTTTGATTACCAAGTTCGATAGATTGTTCGCTTAAAGGGGTGATGGCACTAAACACAGCAGCATCATATACATCCATTGGTGTTGGTGTTTTTCTTTTTATGGATTCAATGAAAGCATGAACAACAAAGAAATCCATTCCGCCATGTCCTGCGCCTTCCGTGTCTTTGCTCCATCTTACCCAAAGCGGATGATCGTACTTATCAAGCCATGTTCTTGCATTATCCCATTGGTCATACTTTTCCGATTTATCCTGAATGTAAATCGTGTTACTTACGTCCATCCACAAACCTTCTGTTCCCTGCACTCTGAACCCTAAAGAATACGGCCTTGGTGAGTTCGTATCATGTTGCAATAAAATCGTTTCACCATTTGCGCAATTTATAGACGTAGTAATTACATCGCCTGCTTTGAATTTAACTTTTGCATTCGGATGATTTTCTCCGCCCTCTTTTACAATATGATTGTGCAAACCTCTTGCCTTGGAAGAGAAGGAGCATAAAGACAGAAAGCGATTCCCTCTGTTGATATTGGTGTATTGTGCAATCGGCCCAATCCCATGTGTAGGGTACAAATCGCCATTGCGGTGAATGGAATGATTGGTTCTCCATTTTGCTTCTGAAAAACCCTTATCACCAAATTCAACACCGTGTCCATAAGGATGAACGCCATCATTGAACAATACTTCACGTAGGTCATGTTGATAGCCACCTTGCAAATGGATCAATTCACCAAACAAACCCTGACGCACCATGTTAAGTATTGCCATTACATCGCGGCGGTAGCAAACGTTTTCCAACATCATCACATTTGCATTGTATTTCTCCGCTGCTTTCACCACATCCCAGTGGTCCTGCAACGTAATTCCAAGCATCACTTCCATCGCCACATATTTCAATCCTGCATCCAATGCTCCCATCACCATTGGCTTATGCCATTCCCAGGGAGAAGCAATGATGACCGCATCCAATTTTTCCTTGTCGAGCAATCGTTTCCAGGCATAATTATCGCCGGTATAAACCTGCGGCATTTTCTTTCCGCTTTTTGATATCAGATCTTTTGCCATGGAAAGCATGCGATCATCCACATCGCAAATGGCTGTAACATCTACATCATCTCTTCTCAATAAAAGTTCCAGATGATTTTGTCCGCGAAGTCCTGTGCCCAGCAGGGCAATGCGGACTTTGGCATCTGCATTTGCGGCCAATAAAGTTTTCCCGGGAATCATCATTGCTGCAGTTGCCATAGCAGTTGTTTTGACAAATTCTTTTCTATTCATATTAACGATTGAAGATGCAGTTTAAAATTAAGCGCAAATATTCAGTTGAATTGTGCAAACTATTTTATTAGGGTCAGAATAAACAGTTTACAATTCTGTTTAATTAAGCAAAAAACATTACTCAAACCGTACCTCGCCAAAAAAATCCGGCAAATGAAAATCAGGAATATCTGAATGAATATTGCTCCATGCCAAATAATGCGGATGCAATAATCCATCGCCACATTTGTAAAAATTGGCTTTGCAAATTTTTCCGCTCAACGATTGTAATGAATGGTGAACGAAAGTTTCAATTGGAATTACGATCAGCATCTCCCAGTAAAAACCATCCTCCCTTTTCATAAGCTTTGTATGTGTCTTAACTTTTTTCAAAATTTCTTCCGGTAAAAATTTACGTTCATTTCGATTCTTTCCAAATGCAGACAGAAGGGTTCCAATGCAATTGAACTCAAAATTGTAATACCCACTTTCATCAAACGAAACAAAAAACTCTACACAGCTATCTTCCCAAACAGGGCCATTTATGTTTGTGACCTTGGCACGAATCGCTTTTTCTTCAACGAAAAATTTTAAAAGGACAGCGTGATTGTTGTGCGCAATAGAAAAGCTTACTTCAGGTTTGTTTTTATTTTGTTTTTTCCAAAGATGAAACTCCAAAGCACATTTCTCCTGCGCATTCAAAATGGAATGGAGTGCTTCAACATCATTATAAGCAAGATCATTTACAAAACGAGCTTTTAGGATTGTCATGGAAACAGTTGCAAGATGAAATTATTGGAACTAAATACGGTTTTAAATTTCTATTGCTTTTTGCTAAAGAATGTTTATTAACCTTGATAATAAGAAACAAACTTCTGCAAACTGATCCAATTTTAATCATCATCATCTCCTCTCATTTTTTTCGGCAAAATCATTTTTTTACGATAGGGCTCATCACCTTTTGCGGCATACCATAAAATATGGTTCAGCAAATCATCGTTACCTCCATCCACATGATCAAACTGGGAAGATGCCGACAATAATGCATATTCTTTTTCTTTCCCTTTTAATACCGAAGTGACTTTATTCATTTCATCGAGCGGAATATTATTTTTCAAAGGCATGTACACCATTTTTGCGGAGCTCTGATCAAAGCAATCAAACATAGGCAAGGCTGTAGCATCCATAAGATTCATAGGCGGAATCCCAAGTATTTGTTCAATCGTTCGTACCATGCAGGTTTGATTGTAATTGGTATGCACCGTTTTATTTAACCGCGAATAAGGACTGATGACAAAACCAACTGTACGATAGGGCGAAACATGGTCCCATCCACTCTGCGAATCATCTTCTGTAACAAACACCGCCGTAGAATCCCAGAAACGGCTTTTGCTAAGTGCTTCAATGATTCTTCCTAATGCAAGATCGTTATCGGCAACCATGGCTCTTGGAGTTGGATAACCTTCACGGGAGCCGATTGTATGATCGTCAGGCAGCGCCAATATCATTAACTGCGGCAGTTGATCATCGGGCATGTGCTCAAATTCATTCAGGTCTTTTATAAATGCGTCGGCACGAATTTGATCCGTAACACGCAAGCCATCAAAACAAGGATAAGTTAAAGACAAAACTGGCCGCACCCTTGATATGGTAGATGTATTTTTAAATTCAAAAGACTTGTTTTCCAGATACCCTTTGTAAATATCTGTCCATGTTAAACCCTTTTTAATGTTCGGATCACAGGCTTCGCCATACACTCTTAC
>JAICTW010000237.1 GCA_025936195.1 Flavisolibacter sp. | reverse complement strand
GCGGCGATATTCCGGACGGAAATCATGTCCCCATTCCGAAATACAATGGGCTTCATCCACAGCAAAGAAGGATATCTGCAAATCACTGAAGAAATCAAGATTATCCTGCTTGGTCAATGTTTCCGGCGCTACGTACAACAATTTTGTACGTCCGGCCTTCAGGTCATCGTGTACTTCCTTTATTTCTTTTTTGGAAAGAGTTGAATTCAAAAAATGGGCAATATCGTCATTGCTGTTATAGCCTCTTACCAGGTCCACCTGATTTTTCATTAAGGCAATCAGCGGGCTTACAATGATAGCTATACCCGGAAGGATCATGGCCGGCAATTGATAGCAAAGGCTTTTGCCACCACCGGTAGGCATAATTACAAACGTGTCTCTGCCGGAAAGCAGGGATTCTATGGCGGCTTTTTGTTGTCCCTTAAAATCTTTGAAACCGAAATGTTCGTTGAGCGCAGATTTCAGATCAATGGTTGGTGCAGTGCTGGTCTTTGTTTTTTTGCCAGGGTTTTTCTTAGTCGTAGGCATCTATCAATATTTTGAGCTTTCGAAAAGCTTGTAAAAAATTTTTGTTTTTGCGACAGCTTATAAACGGTTGAACTCTTTGTCCAATTTCAGGCGAGGTCTTTCGATACGGATAGCAGCCGTTCGCAAGGCTGTCGGTCAAAAAAAGGAAAACGAATTTAGCAATGAACAGGCGGATTTAAAAGTTAAATTAGTTAGAGTAACAACTAATTTGAAGTTATCCGTTTTCAGCTTGTCGTTTACAGTTTAAATGTTGAATGATCAGACCATCAATGATAAAACGGAAAGCCGTGAACTGTAAACATTCGACTAATTTTGAAGCCTTGGAAAAACAAGCTACCATAAAAGATACAGCCGTGAGGACAATTGAAATGGAAGCCTCAGCCATTGCCCGGCTCTCCGGCTATCTCGATAAAGATTTTGAAAAAGCTATTGACTGCCTCGCCAATTGTAAAGGACGCATTGTGGTCAGCGGCATCGGCAAAAGCGCCATCATTGCGCAGAAGATCGTTGCCACGTTAAATTCCACCGGTTCGCCCGCTATTTTTCTGCACGCAGCCGACGCCATTCACGGCGATCTGGGAATGGTACAGCAGGAAGATGTGGTAATTCTGATCAGCAAAAGCGGAGAAAGCCCTGAAATAAAAGTGCTGCTCCCTTTGATTAAGAATTTTGGCAACTGCCTCATTGCAATGACGGGCAATATGGAATCCTATCTGGCCGGCAAATCGGATTTTGTTTTTAATGCGACGGTGGAACAGGAAGCCTGTCCAAATAATTTGGCTCCTACCACCAGCACCACGGCCCAACTGGTAATGGGAGATGCCATCGCCATTTGTCTGATGGAGAAGAAAGGCTTTAATGCGGAAGGCTTTGCGAAATTCCATCCGGGCGGAGCCTTGGGGAAGAAGCTTTATTTGCGTGTCGGCGATCTATATATCGAAAACGAAAAGCCGCAAGTAAGAACAGAAGCTTCGATCAAGGAAGTAATTATGGAGATGACAAGAAAAAGGCTGGGCGTAACTGCCGTAACCGGCACCGATGGAAAGCTTGCTGGAATTATCACCGACGGTGATTTAAGGAGAATGCTGGAAAAAAGCGACAGCATCCGGGGGATCACAGCAAGAGATATCATGTCGCAAAATCCCAAAACAATTCCGCCTTCGGAAATGGCGGTGAATGCGTTGGACATTATGCGAAAGAACTCAATTACACAACTTGTTGTTGCCGAAAAGGAAATCTATCTTGGCATCCTTCATTTGCACGATCTGGTAAAGGAAGGTTTATTATAACCGCGGACTACACAATTCTATCTATGGCAACGGCAAATTAAACTGATGATCAAAGAATTTAAAATCGCTCCCCCGCCTCCCCGAAATTAATACTATGAATCTGCGGTTTAATTCGTGTAATTCGCTTTAATTCGTGTACATTTTTGCACCTAAAGAAACAGAGAGTAATGGATAAAGAACTACAAAAGAAAAATTCAAATACATACGTAGCCATTATGGCCGGTGGCATTGGAAGCCGCTTTTGGCCCCTAAGCAGGGTTAATCACCCCAAACAGTTTCTTGATATTTTGGGAACAGGAAAAACCTTGATCCAGCAAACCTTTGAGCGGTTTACCAAATTAGTGCCGGTAGAAAATATTTATGTGGTCACCGCTAATGAATACCTGAATGTAACTCAGGCCCAGCTTCCACAACTGCCGAAAGAAAATATCCTGGGCGAGCCGTTCCGCAAGAACACAGCTCCCTGCATTGCTTATATTTCTTTCAAGCTGCAGGAAATGAATCCCGATGCTTCATTGATCATTGCACCTGCCGATCATTTGATATTGAATGAAGACCGCTTTTTGGAAGTGTGCAAAGACGCTCTTGATTTTGTGAATCACTTCAATGCTTTAGTTACTATTGGCATTACTCCAACCTATGCTAATACGGGTTATGGCTATATTCAGCACGAAGGCATAGAGGCCATTCCTTCGGTTTATAAAGTGAAAACCTTTACCGAGAAACCAAATAAGGAGCTGGCGCAAACCTTTATTGCCAGCGGCGATTTTCTTTGGAAC
Organism: Flavisolibacter sp.; assembly: GCA_025936195.1. The sequence goes on along the minus strand of JAICTW010000237.1, from coordinate 2,834 downwards.
TCCGGAATTTTTGTATGGAAAGTTCAAAACGGCATAGAGGCGTTCCAAAAACTTTTGCCCGAAGTGTATGAAGTTTTTTTTGCAGAAAAGGAAAAGTTGAATACAGGAGAAGAGAAAGAAATGATCGAAGCTATTTATCCGCAATGTCCCAATATTTCTATTGACTTTGGCGTGATGGAAAAAGCAGATAATGTTTACGTCATTCCCGCCTCTTTCGGCTGGAGTGATCTTGGAACCTGGAACAGTGCCTGGGAAAACATGGAAAAAGATTATTTTGAAAATGCAGTTGCCGGAGAAAACGTAATTGTCTTTGATACCAGTAAAAGCGTAGTGCATGTTCCGGATGACAAACTGGTTGTTTTGCAGGGATTAGATGATTATATTGTAGTAGATACCAACGATGTTTTACTTATCTGTCATAAAGAAAAAGAACAGGACATTAAAGAATATGTGGCGGAGGTAAAACGGAATAAGGGAGATAAATTTTTATAGTTAAAAGCCGGCGTTCAAAGCCAATAGCCCTTCGACTTTGAACTTCTGACTATGAACTTTGAACTGATTTTGTATGAATTTCAACAACATTCTTTTCCTCGATATTGAAACGGTTTCGCAATACGAAACCTACAATCATTTGCCTGATGATTGGAAAGAACTGTGGGATTTAAAAGCAGGCATTATCAATCGAAACAAAGAAGAAGAAACCAGCGAAACAGCTTATCCACGGGCAAGCATTTACGCGGAGTTCGGAAAAATTGTTTGCATTTCCTGTGGTTATTTGCAGGGCAATGCAGAGGACAGGAAACTCATCATCAAATCTTATTGCGGACACGATGAAAAAAAACTATTGACGGAGTTTGCCGATATGCTTCAGAAATGGAGCGGTGAAGCTGATAAATATTTATGTGCCCACAACGGGAAAGAATTTGATTATCCTTATATCTGCCGCAGAATGATCATTAACGGAATTGAAATTCCGGAAGCATTAAAAATTTCGGGAAGAAAACCCTGGGAAGTCCGTCATCTCGACACCATGGAGTTGTGGAAGTTTGGTGATTATAAAAGCTTCACTTCATTAAAGCTGCTTGCAAAGGTTTTGGGCATTCCTTCGCCAAAAGATGATATTGATGGCAGCATGGTGAACCATGTGTATTGGACAGAGAAAGATGTTGACCGCATTGTTGAATATTGCCAGAAGGACGTGGTGACACTTGCACAAATATTGCTTCGCTTCCATTGCGAGGCCGTTGTTAGGCCGGAAAATATTTCCATTAAATATGTTACACAGAACCAATTATAGTTCCGGTGCGGTTTGGGAAGATGTGGTTGGATACAGCCGCGCCGTTAAAGTGGGCAATCATATTGAAGTAAGCGGTACGGTAGCTGCTGATGAAAACGGAAAGGTAATTGGAAAAGATGATGCTTACCAGCAAACCGTTTTCATTCTGCAAAAAATAGAAAAGGTTTTGAAAGAAGCCGGCGCTTCAATGAATGATGTGGTGCGCACAAGGATGTTTGTTACCGACATCAGCCGCTTTAATGAATATGGAAAAGCACACGGCGAATTTTTTTCTTCTGTTAAACCCTGCACTTCGATGATTGAGGTAAAAGGATTGGTTGCTCCGGAGTTTTTGATAGAGATTGAAGTGACGGCAATTGTGAGTAAGTAGGTCTAACGGAGCTAACTGCCATTTTGCGCTTTTTATTTTGTGGGTTTCTTTCACATTTTTTGGTCTTTCAACATAAACACAATCAATTTTTATTCGTTAATGATACAATGAGGGTCGTTCTTTATAGCGTTCTTCTATTATTTGTTTTTGCTTGTCAAAACAATGCACAAAACTTAACTCTTCCAATTAGCGATACTGCCAAAGTATTACAAATCGCCTTACAAGAAGGCGTTTCTGACAGATATATGCCGTCTACATCTGCTTTAAAAAGAAGATTCAAGTTCAGTGATTCAATCTTTCTTACATCTGAAGTAGTACCATTGAAGCTTTTACCTTTAAGCATTTCTGAGCAGCAATTTAAGCTTGTTCCGATTAAAGAAATTTGTTCAGTCATCCGTGGTTATGGTATGGAGAAAGAACCAAATTATTTAATAGTGAAAAGGTTTGATAAAAATGACAGCGGTTATTATGTCCAGCTACAAAATCTAAGTTGTCGCCCTTATGGTGGAAGCGGTTCATTGGGTATTTATTTTAAAAAGGTCAAAGATTCATTTGTATTTGTATATAGATCATCAACGTCTATAAATTAGCCCGAGAATGTCTATATTTTTGCCCCTCACAAAATCAAAACATCTTGCAACCCTCAATCCAATCCAAACTTCCTAATGTAGGCACTACCATTTTTACTGTAATGAGTGTTCTTGCTGCGGAAAATAAAGCCATCAACCTGGGACAGGGCTTTCCCGATTTTCCAATGAGTGAAGAATTGATCGCATTGGTAAATGACGCCATGAAGAACGGGTACAATCAATACGTGCACATGAACGGCTACATTCCTTTGTGCGAAGCCATTGCAGAAAAAGTGGAATTTTTATACAAGACTAAAATCAATCCCGATACACAAATTACGGTTACTCCCGGGGGTACTTATGCATTGTACACAGCACTCACAACTATTCTTCAACCCAACGATGAAGTAATTGTTTTTGAACCGGCTTATGACAGTTACATTCCTTCCATTGAATTGAATGGAGCAAAGGCGGTAAAAATTGCATTGACATTTCCTGAATATAAAATTGATTGGTCTGTAGTAAAGAATAAGATCAATGAAAAAACAAGAGCCCTCATGATCAACTCACCACACAATCCTACCGGAAGTGTGTTAAG
>JAICTW010000676.1 GCA_025936195.1 Flavisolibacter sp. | reverse complement strand
TTTTTAACTCAGTAACTCACTAAGCTATTTTCTATGAGGAGTCTAAAAACAATATCTTGAGAAGTCTTTCTTCTGAGTGGATTAAGTGACACAGCGTGGATGCGCACTAAAAATTCACTGCATTAAAAAGGCAAGATCTTCTCCTTTATGGATCCTTCTTTTTTCAGGTCTCCCGTCCGCACCGCACCGGAACAGCACACCTTCTTTATCGCCGATGAAATGCAAAGTAGTATTCTGCAGTTGCAAAGCAGTTCCTTCTGGCAGACCCACTACAGGAAACCCCGGATTAAGTAATACAAATTCTTCGATTCTCTGATCGCGGGTTTCACCATTATGTCCTTCCATGGTTTGATTGATATAATGCGGATTGATCTGAAAAGGAAAGAATTCAAAACTGATGAACGATTTGGGTTGAATGATCGGCATATCATTGGTTGTGCTGATGCTTCTTCCGGTAAGGTTGGCTCCGGCGCTCCAGCCAATGTACGGAGTTCCGTTTCTTACTTTGTTTTGAATCAGCTCAAATAAATCATAATGATAAATATTGTGCAATAGCTTGAAAGTGTTGCCACCACCAATCATGATGGCGTCTGAATTTTCAATAACGGCTTTGCCATTCTCTGGCGTTACGGTGCGAATAGAATATCGAAGAGAACTCAAAGCTTCTTTTACCATAGCACCATATTCTTCATCATCTCTTTGCACCGATGCAAAAGGAATGAAGGCTATATTCAACGGACCGCTTCCTGTGAAGCTTTGTAATAAAGGAAGTGAATGCTCCAAAAAATCTCCATTGCCAACTCTTGAACTGCTTAAGGCTAAAACTTTCATTAAAATGGTTTGTAAGAAGTAAAATTAATAAGAGTGAAAGCGAAATCTTTCAATAAATTGCCGGAGTAAACTCATCTAAAGAAATTTGCTTTATGAAAAAGAGTGCACTTATACTTGTTGTTTGTTTGTTTTCGCAAATGGCAAAAAGCCAGTCAACGAATATTACCATTGTTCCCGAACCTGTACAAACTGCCATCAAAACAGGAAGCTTTTTATTGCCGGCGCATGTAAATGTTGCAGCCTCTAAAGGCGAAGCCATGCAACCGGTTATTGATGCTTTGAAGCGAAAGCTAAAAGCAACAGGCGCAGTCATTACCGTCAATGGAAAAACAACAACGCCAACCATTCAGTTGCTGCTCAATACAAAAGAAGATGCAACGATTGGTAAGGAAGGTTATCGTTTAACTGTTGCTCCGAAAACAATTATCATTAAAGCCAATCAACCGGCAGGATTGTTTTATGGATTGCAATCATTGTTTCAATTATTCCCGAAAGAAATTGAAAGCCCCACACCGGTTAAAAATGTAAAGTGGACAGCGCCTTGTGTTGACATCACCGACTATCCTCGGTTTGGATGGAGAGGTTTGATGTTTGATGTGGCCCGCCATTTTTTTACCAAGGAAGATGTGGAGCATTATATTGATGATATGGTTCGCTACAAATTCAATTTGCTCCACATGCACTTAACCGATGATGAAGGATGGAGAATTGAGATCAAAAGTCTTCCGCAATTAACCAAGGTCGGTGCATGGAATGTAAAGAAGGTGGGTTACTTCGGAACATTTTCGCCGCCAACGCCTGATGAGCCGCGTGATTTTGGAGGTTTTTATACGCAGGACGATCTGAAACAAATTATTCAATATGCAAAGGAACGTTTCATCAATATTTTACCCGAAATAGATGTACCTGCACACAGCCTGGCCGCTATTGTTTCCTATCCTGAATTATCCTGCACACCCGATGCAAACACCTACAGAGTACGTTCCGGTGAACCCATTATGGATTGGTCGCACGGTGCGCCGCCCATTGCGTTGGTAGATAATACGCTTTGCCCTGCCAATGATAAAGTTTATGATTTTCTCGGTAAGGTGATTACCGAAGTAGCGCAGATTTTTCCATTCGAATATATTCACATGGGAGGCGATGAAGCACCGCATAATTTCTGGGAAAAAGATCCCATGGTCAAAGCCCTGATGCAAAGAGAAGGCATGACCTCAATTGAGCAGGTGCAAAATTATTTCACGAAAAAAGTGGACAGCATTGTAACCTCCAAAGGGAAAAAATTTATTGGCTGGGATGAAATTTTGGAAGGAGGCGGATTGCCCTCAGATGCTGCGGTGATGAGCTGGCGCGGAATGAAAGGTGGTATTGCAGCAGCCAAGAGCGGACATGAAGTGGTGATGGCGCCTACGGACTATGCTTACATTGATTATATGCAGGGCGATGTAGCCATTGAGCCAAGAATTTATGCAACGCTGCTCTTAAGTAAGGCTTACCAGTTTGAGCCTGCGCCGGA